>JAGDMV010000062.1 GCA_017860675.1 Chloroflexota bacterium | reverse complement strand
AAGAGGCGATAGCCCTCGAGTCGCTGGACCGGCACCGGCGTCGCGGCCGCGTACAGGCGGGCCAGGGCGAGGGCGTCGGCCGGCTCGGCGGGTCGCATCGCGGCTGTGGCCGCTGGTGATTCGGGTACGGGAACGGGCTGGTCCGGGGGACGGTAGAGGACGAGCTCCGCGCCGTAGCGGGCGAACCCGGCCTGCATGAACAGCTCGACGTTCCCGTCCGCGTCGGCGCAGGCGACGTGGAACCGGGCGGCCCCGCGCCGCCCGCCATCCCGCAGGCAGTGCTGGACGAGACGGTAGCGGATGTCGCCGGCATCGGCCATGCCGACCCCGTCGAGCTCGACGATCGTCCAGTCGTCGCGCTGCGCCTCGCGCTCGACGCGGAGCAGGCCGGCCAGCCTGCCGTCGGACTCGAAGACGTAGAGCATGTCGTGGGGCCGGAGCCCTCCCAGCGGGAAGCGGAACAGGCTGAACATCCCGATCGGCGGGCCCGAGACCGGCAGGCCCAGCGATCGCGTGCCGGAACCCTCGGCCTGGCAGAGGCGGGACAGCTCACCCAGCGCCGCCAGGTCGGTGATCCGGGCCGGCCGAACCTTGTCCCCCCGGCCGGCGGGCGCGCCGCGGCCGGCGCTCACGGCACCATCCCGGAGCGGCGGGTTGGGTGGAGTCGCCGCCCGGCGCCCTCGCCCGGCAGGACGTGCTCGGCGACCATGGTCGCCAGCAGGCGGTGGAAGCGGGTCTCGCCGGCCAGCTCGGGGTGGAACGCGGTGGCGATGACGTTCCGCTGGCGGATCGCCACGATCCGGCCGCCGTCGAGGCGCGCCAGGACGTCGACGCCCGGCCCGACCGACTCGACGATCGGCGCGCGGATGAAGATCGCGTGCACCGGCTGGTCGCCGAGGATCGGCACCTCCACGTCCGTCTCGAACGAGTCGAGCTGGCGGCCGAAGGCGTTGCGCCGCACCGTGGCATCGATCAAGGGAAGGATCGGCTCGTCCTCGCCGACGATCGTCCGGGCCATGACGATCAGGCCCGCGCACGTCCCCAGGAATGGTGCCCCGCGCCCGGCCAGGTCGAGCAGCGGCTGGCGAAGGTCCCAGCGCTCGATCAGGCGCCGCATCGTCGTGCTCTCGCCGCCCGGGATGATGAGACCGCCGATCCCGTCGAGGTCCGCGGGCAGGCGCACCCGGACTCCCTCGATTCCGATCGACTCGAGGGAGCGGACATGCTCGGCGAATGCGCGCCGAGCCCCTTCGACACCTCGGCGATGATCTTCGGGTTGTCGAAGTGGGTCGTGGCCTGGACGATCGCGTTCGCCATCCGGGCCGGGTCCTCGCTCTTGAAGATGCCGGAGCCGACGAACACGCCATCGGCGCCGAGCTGCATCGCCAGGGCGGCGTCGGCCGGGGTGGCGATGCCGCCGGCCACGAAGTTCACCACCGGCAGGGCGCCGGACCGGGCGACCTCGCGGACCAGCTCGAGCGGCGCGCGCAGCTCCTTGGCGGCGGCGGGCAGCTCGTCCTCGCGCATCCCGTGCAGGCGGCGGATCTCGGCGTTCACGGTCCGGATGTGGCGGACCGCCTCGACGATGTTGCCGGTCCCGGCCTCGCCCTTGGTGCGCAGCATGGCCGCGCCCTCGGACAGGCGGCGGAGGCCCTCGGCCAGGTCGCGGCAGCCGCAGACGAAGGGGACCTTGAAGGCGTGCTTGTCGATGTGGTGCTCCTCGTCGGCCGGGGTGAGGACCTCGGACTCGTCGACGTAGTCGACACCGAGCGCCTCGAGGACCTGGGCCTCGACGAAGTGGCCGATACGGGCCTTGGCCATGACCGGGATCGAGACGGCCGCCATGATCCCCTCGATGATGGCCGGGTCGCTCATCCGTGCGACCCCGCCGGCCGCCCGGATGTCGGCCGGGACCCGCTCCAGGGCCATGACCGCGACGGCCCCGGCGTCCTCGGCGATCTTCGCGTGCTCCGGCGTGACGACGTCCATGATGACGCCGCCCTTGAGCATCTGGGCAAGGCCCTTCTTGGTCGCCCACGTGGACGTTTCGACGGTCATCTCTCTTGCGGATTCCTGGTACCTGCCGGGTTCCGGGCGCGTCCGGCCGCGGGGTCATGCCCGCACGGGCCGCGCCGTCGCCCGCACGATCCGAGTATACGGCAGGGTACGGAGGGCACTCGGCGGGGCTGAGTCGCGGACGGGGCGCGGTGATCCTGGCGCGGCGGGCTGATTGCCGGGCGACGGCGCAGGCTGCCGCGGGTCAGCGGCGGTGGCGCGAGGCGGCCGCTCGCCTGCCATCCTGCCGCCCCCGCGGCAGGTGCGTCCGCGGCAGCAATCCCCATGGTGCGGTGCACGACCATGTCGCCGCGCCCCGGGAGGGGGCGGGAGCTCCCACGCTCAGGAACGGCCGGTGTGAGCGGGTCTGGGCCATAGTCAGGGCCAGAACGGACCGGCGCACCACGGCGGTTGCTCAAACGGACGACATCGACGCACCGCACCACGCGGGTTGCTGGGATGGACAATTCCGGGGGAATCCCCCGACCATGGGCGACGGCCCGTGCACGATCGGGCCACGCCCTGTACGCACGGGCGCCATCACCATGCCTCCCGGGTCGACGCCCCGATCGCCACGCCGGACCGTGGGTAGGATTGCGCCCGTGAGCGCCAGACGACCGCAGCACGGTAGCCGGCCGACCTCGATCGCCGCATCCGCCGTGGCCCGGGCTTCTGCCGCGCCCCGGGCTGCCGCACTGACCGCGCTCACGGCCGAGATCGCCGCCTGCCGCGCGTGCCCCCGCCTGGTGGCATGGCGGGAGTCGGTCGCAGCCGATCCGCCCCGCCGCTTCGCCGGCCAGCGGTACTGGGCAAGGGCCGTGCCCGGCTTCGGCGATCCTGCCGCCCGCATCCTGCTGCTGGGGCTTGCCCCGGCCGCCCATGGCGGCAACCGCACCGGTCGCGTGTTCACCGGCGACCGATCTGGAGACTTCCTCTTCGCCGCGCTCCACCGGGCCGGCCTCGCGTCACAGGCGACGAGCCTCGCCGTCGATGACGGCCTGGAGCTTCGGGGGGCATATCTCGCCGCCGCCGTTCGCTGCGCCCCGCCCGGCAACGCTCCCCTGCCCGACGAGCGAGACCGGTGCGCCCCGTTCCTCGGCCGCGAGCTGGCCCTGCTCGACGAGGTGCGGGTGATCGTGGCGCTGGGCGCGTATGCCTGGGCTGCCGGCCTGCGAGCGATCTCGGTGCTCGGCATCGCCGTCCCGCGGCCGGCGCCCCGGTTCGGCCATGGCGCCGAGGTCCGGCTCGGCCGCTACGCGATGCTCGGGACGTTCCACCCGAGCCAGCAGAACACCTTCACCGGTCGGCTCACACCGGTGATGCTCGACGATGTTGTGGGCCGGGCGGTGACCCTCGCGGGAGGATGACGGCGAACAAGCGCGGCGGCTCGCCCGGCGGCGGCTCGCCCGGCGGCGGCTCGCCCGGCGGCGGCCCTACTCGTCGGCCGCCAGCCCCAGCCGGACCGCGATGGCCGCGGCCTCCACCCGGTTGGCCGCCCCGAGCTTGTCGAGGATGTTCGACACGTGCACGCTGGCTGTCTTCTCGCTCATGAACAGCTCGCGGGCGATCTCGCGGTTCGTTCGCCCCAGCGCGACCAGCCCGAGCACCTCGCGCTCGCGTGGGGTGAGCCCCAGGCCGGCTGCAGCCTCCTCGGGCGTGCCGACAGCCGGGCCGGTCGTTCGCGGCACGCGCGTGAGTGGCCGATCGCGTGCCGCCGGCACGACCGCCGGGGCTGCCTCCGGCGAGACGAGCTCGATTCGCAGCCGCCGAGCGAGCAGCTCGATCGACCGGAGCAGAGGCATCGCCCCCAGCGGCTCGGCCGCGGCGCGAGCACGGCCCAGTGTCTGCGCCACGGCGGTCCGCGGCGCGCCCGCCGCCACCAGCGCTTCGGCCTGGCGAAGGCGGGCATAGGCGGAGTCGTACGGCCTGGGCGGCGTTTCGAACGCGTCGATGGTCGCGGCCCAGAGGTCCGGGTTCCCGGGACCGGCCTGTCGCGCCGCCTCGGCTCGGCAGAGCAGCAGCCTCGAGCGCCAGGGAGCGGAGGCGCGGTCGGCCGCGGTCTCGGCGAGGGCGAGGAACCGCTCCCCGGCCGCGACTGACGCCTGGAGCACGCCCGGGCTGCGGACGGCGCGTGCACGTTCGGCCTCGTCTGCGGCCGCCCTGATGCCGAGGGCGCAGAGCCCGAGGGCTGCCAGGTCGAGCGGACGGACGCCCGGTAGAGCAGGCCTACGACCCGACTCAGCGGATGGCGACCCGACGGCGGTGACCGATGGGGCGCCGGCTGGCGGCGACCCGGCAGCGGCTGACCCCGAACCGGCAGCGGCTGACGGCGGACCGGCACTGGCTGACGGCGGACCGACGGCGGTGACCGATGGGGCGCCGGCTGACCCCGAGCCGGCAGCGGCGAACGGTGCCAGGGCCGCGTCCGCGACTGCCCGGGCCTCATCGGGCCGGCCGGCCCAGAGAGCCAGCTCGGCGTCAGCCGTCGCGACCCGCAGCAGGTGGTCGGCGTGGTTCGCCCGGGCCGCGGCCGCACGGGCGGCATCGAGCAGCGGTGCGGCCTCGGCGAACCGGCCCCGACCCGCGAGCAGGCGGCCCCGAGTGGCACCGAGCAGGATCGCCTCGGTGCCGGCCGGCTCCCGATCCAGGGCGTCGGCCGTCAGGCGATCTGCCTCGTCCCACCCGCCGAGGACGATCTGCACGCTGGCCGCGCTCGCGTTGAGCGCGCTGCCGTAGGTCCGCTCGAGCCCCCATGCCCGGGTGCGGGCCACCGCTTCGCGCGCGACCGCGAGGGCCTCCTCGTAGCGGCCCATCTTGTCCAGGATGCCGACGAGATTCGTCGTGGCGATGGCCGCCCCCTCGGCACGCGGGTAGGCCTCGGCCAGGGGCCGGGCAACGTTCATCAGGGCGAGGGCCTGCTCGTCGTCGCCGAGAGCGACCAGATCCCAGGCCATGACCCCGAGTGCCAGGCTCACCTCGGCCGGCTCGTCCACGGCCCTGGCGATCGAGAGCGCCTCCTCGGCGAGCGGCATCGACTCGGCGGGGCGCCCGGCGAGCATGAGCAGGCCGGCCTTGTGGGCGAGCGCGCGGGCCCGACCCTGCGACGGTGGCGTCACCGGCGTCATCGCCAGCGCCGCCTCGACCTCGGCCGCTGCACCCGCCCAGTCGCCCGACTGCCACAGCGTCCAGCGGAGCCGCTCGTGGTAGGTGGCCGCCCGGCCCGGCTCCGCGACGTGATCGAACGAGGCCAGGGCCTCTCGCCACCACGCGACCGCCTGGTCGTACCTCCCGGACAGTGCGGCCGTGTCGGCGGCCCGGTCGAGCACGGCCGGCCGGTCGACGCCCGGCGGGCGAAGCTCGCCCGGCACACGGTCCCAGAGCGCGATCGCACGCTCGTAGTGACGGCTGGCATCGGAGAAGGCGAACACGACCTCGGCCGCCCGTCCGGCGCTCACCGCAGCGGCCAGGGCCTGCTCGGCCCGGCCGGCGCCCTCCCAGTGATGCAGCAGCGATGCAGCCCGCTCGATCGGACCGCCGCCGATATCCGGGTGCGCCACGAGTGCCTCGGCGTAGCGCGCGTGAAGGGCCGCCCGCTCGGCAGGGAACAGCTGGGCCGCGACCGCTTCGCGGATGAGGCTGTGTGCGAAGGCGATCGACCCGCCGGACTCGCCCTGCATGGTGACGAGCACACGCCGGGCGACCGCGTCGCGCAGGGCCGCGAACAGCTCCCGCTCGGGAATCCCCGCCACCAGGGCGAGCAGCCGGTCGTCCACCCGCGGGCCGGCGACGGCGGCGACCCGCAGCACCTCGCGAGTTCGTTCGGGCAGCGCGGCGATGCGCGCCTCGATGATGTCGCGGAGCCGGCGGGGCACCTCGGCTTCGGCTCGTTCGCCGGCCGGCTCGCCCTCGTCCGCTTCGCCGGCGTCGTCCCAGCCCGCTGATGCCGGCCCGGGTCGCCCCGCGCCCGCCGCGCCCGTCGCCGTCGCGGCCAGGCCGTCGGCCAGCAGCTCGGCATAGAACGGGTTGCCCTCCGACCGGCGCAGGACGCGCTCCACCAGGGCGCCGGTCGGGGCCTCGTGCAGGCGGCCGGCCAGGAGCTCGGCCATCTCCGGCCGCCCGAACGGGCCAAGCTCGAGCCGGACCGTCCCGGGGCGGGACTCCAGCTCGCCGAGCAGGGTAGCGACCGGACCCCCGGGCACCAGCTCGTCGGTCCGCACCGTGACCAGCAGGCAGGCCCGCGCATCCCGCAGGTTCCGCACCAGGAAACGGAGCAGGTCGCGGGTCGCCCCGTCGGCGTGGTGCAGGTCCTCGATCACGAGGAGCAGGGGCGCGTCGCGGGCCAGCCGCTCGGCGGCACCCAGCACGATCTCGAACAGGCGCGCCCGGGCAAGGCCGGGCTCGGCGGCAGGCTCGGCCATCGACACCCACGGGGACGCCCCGGCGCCGGCCGTGCCGGTCGGGGCGTCGGATCGAGCGGCAGCGGCGCCGACCGTCACGGCAGCAGCCCCGCTGGCGACCGGCGCGGACCCGGCCAGCCGCCCGGCGATCTCGGGCACGAGGCGGGCGAGTTCCGTTCGACCCGGCCCGAGCAGCGCCGGCAGCCGGGACGGCTCCACCTCGCGGACGAGCGAGCGCATCGCCTCGAGGAAGGGGGCGTACGGGACGCCCGCCCCGCCGAGCGCCAGGCACCCACCCGACAGCACGCGGATGCCCCGAGCGTGGGCCCTGCCCGCGAGCTCGTCGACGAGGCGCGTCTTGCCGATGCCGCCCTCGCCGCCGACGACGACGACCACGGGCCGCCCGCCCGCCGCGCGCGCCAGTGCACCTTCCAGCGCAGCCAGCTCGGGGACCCGACCGATGAACGGACCGGCTGCTCCCCACGCCTCCACGGTCCGAAGCATGCTCCGTCGACGGCGCCTGCGCCAGTACCGGCAATCACGTCCTCCCGGCCGCGGCGTGCGGTCGCGGGCGGTCGACCGCACGAGGAGCGACTGTGTTTCCCTGCGCCCGATCATGGCCCGCCGGGCCGTTCAGGCTGCCGATCCGCCGAGCTCGGCCTCGAAGGCCATCCGGAGACGCTCCCGCGCACGGCAGAGGAGCGTGCGGGTGGCTGGCTCGGACCGACTCAGCCGGACGGCCATCGTCGCCCTCGAGATGCCGGCGGCTGCCATGGCGATCGCCTCGCCATCGCGCCGCGGCAGGGTTGCGAGCGCGACGCCCAGCGCGGCCGCCATCTCGTGCCCCTGAGCCTC
This sequence comes from Chloroflexota bacterium, assembly GCA_017860675.1. Taxonomy (GTDB): domain Bacteria; phylum Chloroflexota; class Limnocylindria; order Limnocylindrales; family CSP1-4; genus CTSoil-043. The sequence continues at coordinate 3,545 of JAGDMV010000062.1, read as the reverse complement.
GGCCTCCACCGAGGGGACCGGGTCGTGCGGCCGGGAGACCTCGACGTCCTCGTAGCGCCGAACCACGGCGGCATGCCGCGCCTGGCTCGCCACCAGGTTGGAGCTCACCCGGCGCAGCCACGCGGCGGGATTGTCGGGGCAGCGTCCGGCCTCCATCTCCAGCCAGAGGCGCACGAGCGCCTCCTGGACCACGTCCTCGGCCACGTCGCGGTCCCGGGTCATCGCCGTGACCCATCCCAGCAGGGAACCGCGCTCGGTCTCCACGACCTGCGCCGCCGAGACGGCCACGTGTCGTTCGGGCCCCCGCCCGCTGTCTTCAGTCCAGGTCGCCGTCGTGCCGTACATCGTCCCGCTCCTGCGGCCCCTCGAACCGGGCCGTCGACCTCAACCGTGGGGCTGAGGGGGGAGCGGGCGGATCGGGCGTTCGGGCAGATCGGGGCCCGGCAGCACCTCAGGGGGATGCCGCGGGGGCCTCAGACGGGTCCAGATGAAGGCCCCGGGGGTCCGGGCGAGCGCATCCGACGAGGACGCCGCGCGGAGGGCTCGCTTGCCGCCGCCGAACCGGCCGCCCGCCCGAAACGCCGATATTCGGTACCCTGCGTCCGATGCTTGCCTGGTTCGCCTTCTGGGTCGTCGTCGCGGTCATCACCTTCGGGCTCGCGATGTTCGCCATCCGGGCGCGCGGAGTCCACCCAGGGCTGATCCTCGCCGCGCTCGACACCTTCGGGCTGGTGGTCGCCACCTACCTGGCGACGGTGGAGCTCTCCGGCGGCGTCCCGGCCTGCGGGCCGCTGGAGGGCTGCGTCGAGGTGGCCAAGAGCGAGTACGCGTGGATCGGTCCGATCCCGGTCGCCGTCTTCGGCGTCGGCCTCTCGCTGATCCTGCTGGCCGCCGCCCTGGGCTGGTGGCGGACGAACGATCGGCGCCTGCTCGCCATCCACTACGGCCTCAGCCTCGTCGGCGTGACGTTCGAGGCGTGGTTCATGTTCGCCCAGGTCTTCCTGATCGGGGCCGTCTGCGTCTGGTGCACCGCCTACGGGGTGAGCCTCGTCCTGCGCTTCGTCATCGCCCTCATCGTCTGGGTGCGCCGGGACAAGGTCGCCGAAGGCGCCAGCTGGTAGGGCCGTGGGCAGTCGCCCGCGGCCGAGACTCGAACGCCGGGCGTGACCGGCGACCCTTCCGGTTCCAGGGCGGCGCGGCCGCGTCGCCGCTCCCTCGTGTCGCCGCTCCCTCGTGTCGCCGCTCCCTCGTGTCGCCGCTCCCTCGGCCCGTGCCTGCTACGATCGGACCAGAATGGACGGTGTCGTGCTCGTGCTCAACCAGGACTACGAGCCACTGAACGTGTGCGGGCTGCCGCGTGCCTTCCGCCTCCTCTTCGGCGACAAGGCCGAGGTCGTCGAGTACGACCACCAGCTCATCCGGACGCCGCGCCAGGCGTTCCAGGCTCCGTCGGTCATCCGACTCCAGCACCGCGTGCGTCGGCCGCGCCCCCGGGTGAAGCTCAGCCGCCGCGAGGTACTCGCCCGCGACCGCCACACCTGCCAGTACTGCGGCCACCAGTCGAACGATCTGACCCTCGACCACGTCATCCCTCGTCACAGGGGTGGCGAGCACACCTGGGAGAACCTGGTGGCCGCCTGCCGGGTCTGCAACCACCGGAAGGGCGGCAAGACGCCCGACGAGGCGCACCTCCGCCTGGTCCGGCCGCCGTTCGAGCCCCGCAGCGACGTCTACTCGCTGTTCACCCCCTACCTCGCCGACGAGCGCAACGAGGCGTGGCGGAGCTACCTGTTCCTGGGGAAGCACTGAGCGGCCGGCCGATCCCGGACCTGGCGGCCGTGCCGGACGGCCCCCGCTCGATCATGACTGCCCTCTGGGGCGCCGGGCATGCCGCCTACCTCGTCGGCGGCTGCGTCCGCGACCTGCTGTCCGGCCGCGCGCCCGCTGACTGGGACGTGGGCACCGACGTGCGGCCCGACCAGCTGCTCGGCCTCTTCCCGGCAGCCCGCTACGAGAACCGCTACGGGACCGTCGGCGTCGAGGCGGACGGGTCGGTGCACGAAGTGACGACCTTCCGGGCCGACGGTGTCTACCGCGACCACCGCCGCCCCGATGCGGTGGCATTCACCGATCGCCTCGAGGCTGACCTGGCGCGGCGCGACTTCACCATCAACGCGATGGCCCTCGGCCGGGACCCGCGGCGAGACGACGGGGCCGGGATCGAGCTGGTCGACCTCCACGGTGGCAGCGACGATCTCGCCGCGGGACTGATCCGGGCTGTGGGCGACCCCGCGATTCGGTTCACCGAGGATGCCCTGCGGCTGCTGCGGGCGGCCCGCTTCGCAGCCCAGCTCGGCTTCACCGTGGAGCCGGACACCAAGGCGGCGATGGCGGCCTGCGCCGCGCTCGCGGCTCGCCTGTCGGGCGAGCGCGTGCATGCCGAGATGGGCAGGCTCCTCGCTGCCCCACGACCGTCGACCGGCCTCCGCCTCCTCGAGGAGACCGGCGTCCTCGCCGCGATCGCCCCCGACCTGGCCTTCCAGCGCGGGATCCCGCAGGCCAAGATCCCAGGCGACGACCTGTGGGCCCACACCTGCCGGACGGTCGATGCCGTCCCTGCCGGCCTGCCGCGCGTCCGCTGGGCCGCCCTCCTCCATGACATCGGCAAGCCGGCCAGCTTCGCCGACGGCCACTTCGTGGGCCACGAGGCGGTCGGGGCGGAGCTGGCCGAAGCCTGGCTGGAGGCGCTGCACGCACCCCGGGCGGATATCGAGAGGATCGCGCGGCTGATCCGCCAGCACATGTTCGCCTACGCGCCCTCGTGGTCTGACGCGGCCGTCCGACGCTTCATCCGGCGGGTCGGGCCGGACGCGATCGACGACCTGATCGCGCTGCGAGCCGGCGACAACGTCGGCAGCGGCCAATCCGCCGGCCACGATGGTCTCGACGAGCTCGCCCGTCGCTGCCGGGACCAGCTGGCGGCGCGGGTCGCGCTGGAACGGGGCGACCTGGCCGTCGACGGCGACGACCTGGCCAGGATCGGCATCCCGCCCGGACCGCTGATGGGACGGGTGCTGGACGGGCTCCTCGACCGGGTGATCGCCGACCCGATGCTCAACGACCGGGCGCGTCTGCTCGAGCTTGCCCGGGAGATCGTCCGGCAGGGCGGGCCGGACACGCGGACAGAGCCTGGGCCGGCGGCCGGCGTGGAGCCCGGACCGTGATCGAGCTGCTCATCCAGGCCGAGCAGGTCCTCGCCCTCGGCCTGCTCGACGATGCCGAGCGCCTCTACCGGCTGGCCGCCGACGGCGACCCCAACAACGCCATCGCGGTGGTCGGCCTGGCCCGGGTCGCCCTCGAGCGGGGCGACGAGCAGCAGGCCCTGGCCCTGGCGCAACAGGCGCTGGCGATCGACCCCGAGAGCTCCACCGCGGCCCGGATGTGCGACCGCCTGGAGGAGGTGATCGCCTTCCGGGGCGAGGCGGGCCCGACGACTCCCCCAGCCACCGCGACCGCTCCCCCAGCCACCGCGAGCGCTCCCCCAG
>JAGDMV010000196.1 GCA_017860675.1 Chloroflexota bacterium | reverse complement strand
GTAGCCGAGCACCGCCTGGAGGAACAGCGGCAGGGCGAAGAGCAGCCCGAACTCGCCCAGGGCGACGATCGAGCCGGCCAGGTTCCCGTAGCGGAACCCGGGGAAGCGCCAGAGGGTGAAGTCGAAGAGGAAGAAGCGTCCCTGCGCGGCCCGACGGCGCTCGACCAGGTAGAAGACGCCGAGCGCGGCGAGCCCGAGCCCGAGGGCGATTGTCCGGCGTCCACCAGCCGTAGTTGCGGCCTTCGATGAGCCCGAACACGAACGCCCCGAGGCCGAAGGTGATGAGCAGGAAGCCGGGCAGGTCGAAGCCGGGACGGGCGTCCTCGTCCTTCGACTCGCCGATGTAGGCCAGCGTCCCGGCGATCGCCACCAGGCCGACGGGGATGTTGATGAAGAACGCCCAGCGCCAGCTGAAGTAGGTGGTCAGCCAGCCGCCGAGGAGCGGACCGAGCGCGGCCATCCCGCCGATCACCGATCCCCAGATGCCGAAGGCGATGGCTCGGTCACGGCCGCGGAAGTTGGCGTTGAGGATCGACTGGGTCGAGGGCAGGATCATGGCCCCGCCCACGCCCTGCAGGATCCGGGCCGCGATCAGCTGCTCGCCGTTCTGGGCCGCGCCAGCGAGCACGGACGCGCCGATGAAGACGAGGAGGCCCAGCAGATACATCCGGCGCCGACCCGAGACGTCGCCCAACCGGCCGAGGGTCACCAGCAGCGCCGCGAACACGAGGGCGTATGTCGTGTTGATCCACTCGGCGGTGGTCGAGTCGAGCTTCAGGTCGCGGATGATCGAGGGGACGGCGACGTTGACGATGGTGGCGTCGACGATGATCATCGAGACGCCGAGGCTGAGCGTCGCCAGCCCGAGCCATCGTCCCCTGCCGGCCTCGTGCATCGCCGGTGCGCTCACCCCGGTCCCTCCCCGCTTCCGTCTTCCCCCCAAGCCCCGCGCTGGGCCGGCCGGTGACCCCGGGCGGCAGCGGTGGCTGGTCGGCGGGCCCCGCCGCAATCCTTGACTAGCGAAACAGTTTCGCTAGGATACTGTCTGCGATGGAGTCTGTCGATACCCGCCCCGCGAGCGACCCTGACCTCTCCCGGGAGGCGCTCGAGACGAGCAAGCTCGTCCTCGAGCTGATCCACACCGCCTACGCCACGCGGTCCGCGGACTGTCCACGCGGCATGTCGACGCCGGGGCGGGCGGATGGGCGGGGCCCGTCACCGCACGGCATCCGGGCCGCGATCCACCTCTACCAGCACGGAGGCCGCACGATCGGCGAGCTTGCCGAGGGCCTGGGCGTGTCGGTCGGCTGGGCGAGCCGGATCGTCAACGAGCTGGAGTTCGCCGGGCTCGCCGAGCGCGCTGCCGATCCCGCCGACCGGCGCATCGTCCATGTCCGCCTGACACCCGGCGCGATCCGGCTTGTCGAGGACGTCTACCGCTGGCGAGGCGACGCCATCGAGCGGGCCCTCGCCGTTCTCGACGAGCCCGGCCGGGCCGCCGTCCAGGCATTCCTGCGACGCGCCGTCGACGAGCTGGCGCGCGCCGGCCGCGAACGCGGCCACGCGCCGCGCTGAGGGAGGTACCCGCGATGCCCAGCTTCGAGCGCATCCTCGTGGCGACCGATGGCACGACCGCCTGTGCCAGGGCGTTCGAGACCGCCGCCGCGCTTGCCCGCGCGCTCGGCGCCTCGCTCGTGACGCTGTCGATCGCCCCCGGGTCCACCGAGGGCAGCATCGGCACCGCGAGCGATCCGCTGGATGCAGCCGAGGAGGCCGTGGCCGCGCTGGAGCGCCACGATCCGGCCGACGCACGGGCGGTCGCCGCGGCCCGGGCCCAGGCCGCCGCCACAGCAGCGGCCGCGCTCGGCGTCGATGCCTCGTGGCGGGTGTGGGAGGGCCCGACCGGCGACGCCATCCTCGCGGCAGCCGCGGCAGAGCATGCCGACCTGATCGTCGTCGGCTCGCACTGCCGCGGTGCGATCGGCAGGCTCCTGCTGGGCAGCGTCTCGGAGTACGTGGTCCGGCACGCCCAGGTCCCGGTCATGGTCGTCCGCCCAACCGCCGCCACGAAGCAGGTCGCGTCCGGCTGACCCGGCGCGGTCATGCCGGGCCGGACCGGCCACGTCGCCGGTCGAGCCGAGGCACGGTCGATCCCCCGCGGTGGCTAGAATGCCCGCCAGGACGATGGCCCACTCGGATCGAAGAGCCCGCCGCGCGGGAGGAGGGTGCGCACAATGTGCTGCTTCGCTGCTCTGCTGATCGTCGCTGGCCCGCGACTCGCCATGTTCTTCTGGTGGCTGATCGAGCCGGTGCGCTGGAGCGCGACCTTCGATTCGTTCGTGCTGCCCTTCATCGGCTTCCTGTTCGTGCCCTGGACGACGCTCATCTACGTGGCCGTCTTCCCGGGTGGGGTGGACGGGTTCGACTGGATCTGGCTCGGCCTGGGGCTCTTCCTCGACATCGCCTCCTGGACCGGCGGCGGCTACTCGGGGCGGCAGCGCTACGCCCAGTCCTGACCGCCCGAAGGTCCCCCTCGAACACGGCCCAGGCGGCGGGCGCGAGCGACCGTTACGCTCGACCGGGCACGGCGCAGCTCGCGGCGCAGGGAGATCCTCGCGGTTTGTCTGCCGAGCCGTGCTCAGGCGAGCGGCGCGAACCGGGCGGTGAAGTGGCGCAGGGCCGGCGGCTCGGTCACGATCCTGTAGCCGCGCAGCTCCCCGGCGCGGGCCGCGACGTAGCGCACGACCTCGATCACGTAGTCGACGTGCGACTGGGTGTACGTGCGGCGCGGGATGGCCAGGCGGACGAGGTCCATCGCCGCCGGCGATTCAGTCCCGTCGGGGTGGCGGCCGAACATGACGGTGCCGATCTCCGAGCCGCGGATGCCGCCCTCGACAAATAGCGCCACGGCAAGCGCCTGGCCCGGGTACTGGAGCGGGGGGACGTGGGGCAGCAACGCCCGCGCGTCCAGGTAGACGGCGTGGCCGCCGATCGGCTGGACCACCGGAATGCCGTCGGCCGCGAGCGCCTCGCCGAGGTAGGCGGTCGAGCGGATCCGATAGCGGAGGTAGTCCTCGTCGACCACCTCGCGCAGGCCCTGGGCGACCGCCTCGAGGTCGCGCCCGGCGAGACCGCCGTAGGTGACGAAGCCCTCGGTCAGGATGAGCACGTTGCGGCACTGCTCGGCCAGGCCGTCGTCGTTCATCGCCAGCCAGCCGCCGATGTTGGCCAGCCCGTCCTTCTTGGCGCTCATCGTCATCCCGTCGGCCAGCGAGGCGATCTCCCGGACGATGTCGACCACCTGGCGGCCGGCCTGGCCCTCCTCGCGGACCTTTATGAACCAGGCGTTCTCGGCGAAGCGGCAGGCATCGAGGAAGAGCGGCAGCCCGAAGCGGTCGCAGACCGCCCGGACGGCCCGCAGGTTCGCCAGGCTGACCGGCTGCCCCCCGCCGGAGTTGTTGGTGATCGTGACGAAGACGACGGGGATGGTCGCCGGGCCCCGCTCCTCCACGAAGCGCTCGAGGGCGGCCACGTCCATGTTGCCCTTGAAGGGGTGGAGCATGGCCGGCTGGCGGCCCTCGGGGATGACCAGGTCGACGGCCTCCGCGCCGCTCGCCTCGACGTTTGCCCGCGTCGTGTCGAAGTGGGTGTTGTTGGGAATCGCCTTCCCGCCTGGACGCTCTCGAGGAAGCGGTACCAGGAGGGAGAGCCGGCGTAGCTCTCGTCGCCGCGCTGGACGGCCGCCCACTGGTCACGGCTCATCGCGCCAGTGCCGGAATCGGTCAGCAGGTCGACGAGGACATCGTCGGCATGGACGTTGAACAGGTTCCAGCCGGCCGCTTCGATCGCGGCCAGGCGGTCATCCCGGGTGGTCAGCCGGACCGGCTCGACCGAGTGGATGCGGAACGGCTCGATGATCGTCTTCCAGCGGTCCATGGATCGAGCATAGCGTGCGCCCGCCGGCGCGCGACCGCCCTGGGCGCACCCGGGGGGCCTCGACCGTTCGCGCTACCCTGCACCGGTGACCTGGCGCTACCTCCCCGACGACGGCGAGCGCGACCCGCGGCGCAACCTCGCCCGCGAGGAGGCGCTCGCCCGGATGATCGCCGCCGACCCGGCCGCCACGACCCCGGTCCTCCGGCTGTGGCGCAACGACCGGTGCGCGGTGATGGGTCGCTTCCAGGTGGCCGCGGCCGAGGTGGACCTGGCGGCCGCCGCTGCCCTGGGCGCTTCCGTCCTGCGCCGCTTCACGGGCGGAGGCACGGTCTACCACGACCCCGGCAACCTGAACGTGTCGATCGTCCTCCGGCCCGACGACCCGCTGCTGCTCGAGGACCCGGCGACGCGCCGCCTCCCGGGCCTCTATCGAGTCCTCCTCGGGCCTCTCGCGGCGGCCGCGTCGGCCCTGGGCGTGCCCGCGCTGCCAACCGAGCGCGACCTGGTCGTCGATCGACCGGACGGGACGGGGGCCAAGATCGGCGGGGTGGCCGCCTGGCTGGGGAGCCGCGCCCTCCTCGTCCACGGGACGCTCCTGGTGAACGCTGACCTCGACGCGCTCGACCGGGTCTGCGCCGGCCCCGGCGCTCCTGGAAACCCCCGCTGGGAGCGGACGAGGAGCCGCCGGGCGACGGTCACCTCGCTCAGCCGCGAGCTGGCCGCGAAGCGACTCCCGCCGCCGGGCGTCGACGCAGTCGACCTCGCCGTGCTGGCTGCCTTCGGCGCGGCACCTGGCGGGCCCTCGACCTGGACCGCGGCAGAGCGGACCACCGCCGAGCGCCTCCTGGTCGACCGCTACGCCGATCCGCGCTGGCACGCGGCCGGCTAGAGGAGCTATTCGATCCGCCGGTAGGTGCTCTCGGCACGCCGGGCGACGCGGAGGGCGACCCCGCGGTCGCATTGCCTCGACGGCGATCGGCCGCCTCCCCTACCCTAATGCCGTGCCCGAACCCGCCGACGCGCCGCGCTCC
>JAGDMV010000061.1 GCA_017860675.1 Chloroflexota bacterium | reverse complement strand
CCCGCGCCGACGATCAGCCAGGTGAGGGAGGTCTCGATCGTCACCCGGATGTCGGCCGAGGCGCTCACCGACTCGGCGCTCGAGCTCGCCCGGAACGTCGCCACGTAGTCGCCGGCGATGGCGTTGGCGGCCGGGACGAGGTTGGCGGTGACGGTCACCTGCTGGCCGGCAGGGATGGAGGCGATGGGGTCGGCAGGGTCGTAGGTCACCGTCCAGTCCGCGGGCAGGCTCTCGGACATCGTCACGCTGGTGAGCGGCGCCGTGCCCGTGTTGACGATGGTGAGGGTCCTGGCGATCAGCGAGCCGGCCTGGCCGCTGGCGTTGAGGCGCCCATCTGGAGTCGTGAGCGTCATCGCGTACTGCCCGGTGATCTCGACCTGGAGCTCGCCCCCGACCGTGCCGGCGCTCGAGGTCGCCGTCACCTGCACGGGGTAGGTCGCGGCCGCCGCGTCGCTCGGGGGGTCGGCCTTGACGCTGATCCCGGCCGAGTCGCCGGCGTTGACCTGGAAGGTCGCCGCCTGGCTCTGCGACGTCGGCTGGGCGGTCACCGTCCAGCCGGTCGGCCCCTGGGCGTTCAGGCTGAAGGTCAGGTCCTGGGCGGTGTCGTTCTTCAGCGTGAGGTTGAACTGGAAGACCGTCGACGACGGACCTTTGAGCGAGGGGAAGTCGGTGGTCAGGGTGACCGAGCCGGCGGCCGACTCGCTCACCGTGACGTCGATCGGCAGCGTGCTCCGCAGGCCACCCGAGGAGGCCGTGACCGTCAGCCGGTAGGGCCGGGCGGCGGCGTCGGCCGGGACAGTGACGTCGAGGCGGACCTCGGCCGGGGCGCCCGGCTCGGCCAGGACCCCGTCGACGACGTAGCCGCCGCCGCGCAGGCTGGCCGTCCAGCCCTCGGGGACGCCCGCGAGGGCGAGGTCCACCCGGAGCGGCTCCGTGGCCGAGACGGTGAGGTTGAACGATGCCTTGGATCCCGGTGCCACCGAGACCGCGGGGTAGGGCGTGGTGACCGAGAGCGGCTCGGCGGCCAGAGAGGTGGCCGGCAGCAGCAGGGACGCTGCGAGGAACGCGGCGCCGACGATGGCGACCGACCGTCGGACACGTGACGGCGTGCTGCGCCGGCGGAAGCCACGGCCTTGCTGCCCCGCTGCGCGGCCGGCGGGCCGCTCCGAAACACCAGTCGACACGCTCTGCCTCCTCCGGGTTTGGCGCCTTGTCGTTGTCCGCGAGCGGCCGTCCCGGCCGCTCGCGCGGCTCGTGCCCCGGGGCGCCCGGACTCCCCGCGAGATGCCGGGCGCGCTCCGGTCGGTGCCGCCGGAGCACCCGGGCGCCACGTTCGATGCGAAATCTGCCAGATCGGCGTACCGCCATCAACCGAGGGCCGGTGAAGGCTCGGCACAGGATCCTGAACAGGTCGGTCGAGCGCCGCGATGGGGCGTCGCCGGGCCGGGGACCGCCACTGTCAGCCCGGGTTCTCCCATCCGCAACCCAGGCTCGCGCGGCTCGCGCAGCCAGCGCCCGGGCATCGGCCCGGCGTCCCGCGGGGACAGGCAGCCGATGCACACGTTGAGGTCGACGAGCACGTCGCGGAGCCTCGGCCAGCAGCGCCAGGCGAGGCGCTCCGCCTCGCGGTGGCCGCGCTCGCTGATCGCGTAGCGTGGCGGCCGCCCGTCCGGGGTCGTGAGCAGGCCGGCATCCCGCATCTCGTGGAGGAGGGCGTACACGGGCCGGGACACGTCCAGGTAGCAGGCGAGCGAGGTGACCGCATCGAGGGCCTGCATCCCCGTCAGGGGACCCGCGTCCTCGAGCTCGCGCAGCACGATGAGCCGCACGAGATCCCGCTCCGTGGCCCGGGCGGCGACCGGCTCCCGCAGGCGGGCTGGCGTCGCCTCGCTGTTGGCACCGATCATGGTCGGATCTCCGCTGTTGCGAGCGATGCCCTCGGCCGCTGGCCGGTCCGTGGAGCACCCTCGCGGCCGAGGTTGCGCCCGTCCGGCTTTCGACCGGGTTACGGTGCGGCGAGACGGTGGCCGTTCGGGCCGAACAGGCATGCCGGGCGGAAGTCGAGCAGGTCAGCCCGGTCTGCCCGGGCCAGAGTGCCCTCGCGTCGGCGGCAGCCGGGCCGTCATCATCCGCGAGGACGCACGGTCCCGGCGGCCCCGCACGAGGTTCTTCATGGCTCGCGAGCTGCAGCACGACGTGGTGATCCTGGGAGCAGGCCTGGCCGGCCTGCGGGCGGCGGTGGAGATCTCGCGGCGGCTGCCCGGCCGGGTCGACATCGGCATCGTCTCCAAGGTCCAGCTCATGCGGGCCCACTCCGTCTGCGCCGAGGGCGGCACCGCGGCGGTGCTGCGGACCGACCTGGGCGACTCGCGCGAGCTGCACGCGTGGGACACCGTGAAGGGCTCGGACTTCCTGGCCGACCAGGACGTCGTCCGGACGTTCGTGGACACGATCCCCACGGAGATACACCGGCTCGACCACTGGGGCATCCCCTGGACCCGTGACGAGGACGGCTACATTGCCCAGCGCCCATTCGGCGGGCACAGCTATCCGCGGGCGACGCTCGCGGCCGACAAGACCGGCTTCTTCGAGATGCAGACGCTCTACGACCAGCTGCAGCGCTACCGGTCGTTCAGCCGCTACGACGAGCTGTTCGTCACCGACATCCTGGTGGATGGAGGCTCCTTCGCCGGCCTGGTCGGCCTGCACGCCGGCAGCGGCGAGACGGTCGTCATCCGCGGCAAGGCGCTGCTCATCGCCTCGGGTGGCGGGGGCACGCTCTACGGCTTCACGACCTACTCCCAGACCGTAACTGGCGACGGCATGGCGATGGCCTATCGGGCCGGCCTGCCGCTGGAGGACATGGAGTTCCTCCAGTTCCATCCCACGGGGCTCGTGCCCAACGGCATCCTGATGACCGAGGCCTGCCGGGGCGAGGGCGGCTACCTGCGCAACAACCGGGGCGAGCGCTTCATGGAGGCCTACGCCCCGAAGCTGATGGAGCTGGCCCCGCGCGACATGGTCTCGCGGGCCGAGACCGAGGAGATCCTGGCCGGCCGCGGCTTCCCGGCGTCGGACGGGGGGGACTACCTCGAGCTCGACCTGACCCACCTCGGGGCGGACCGGATCAACACCCGCCTGCCGCTCATCCGCGAGGTGACGATCAAGTTTCTGGGGCTCGACCCCATCGAGCGGCCGATCCCGATCCGGCCGGTTGCCCACTACTCGATGGGCGGCATCGAGACCGACATCACCGGCCGGACCCGCGTGGCCGGCATCTGGGCCGCGGGAGAGGCGGCCTGCGTGTCGCTCCACGGCGCCAACCGCCTCGGGTCCAACTCCACGGCAGAGTGCCTCGTCTGGGGCGGCATCGCGGGCGCCGACATCGCCGCCGCCCTGCCCGGGCTGCCGGCGGCCGCGCCGCTCCCGGCCGGCGCGGTAGAGGCCGCCGAGGACCGGGTCGGCGGCGTCCTGGCTCGCGGCGGGACGGAGAACCTGTACGAGCTGCGCCGCCAGCTGCGGGCAACGATGGATGCCAGGGTCGGGGTCTTCCGGACCGGCGACGACCTGGCGGCAGCGCTGGCGAGCATCCGCGAGATCCGCCGGCGGGCGGCCCAGGCGCCGGTGGCCGACAAGTCCCGCGTCTACAACTCGAACCTGGTCCATGCCCTGGAGCTGGACAACCTCGTCGACCTGGCCGAGGTGACCGTGGCCGGCGCCCTCGCCCGCGAGGAGTCGCGCGGTGCGCACGCCCGGCGGGATCACCCGACCCGCGACGACGAGCGCTGGCTCGCCCACACGCTCGCCTTCCAGGCCGTCGACGGTCCCCGCTTCGAGCACAAGCCGGTGACCATCGACATGTGGCGGCCGGTCGAGCGCAAGTACTAGCCCGGAGGAGACGGTCATGGAATCGCGCGCGCGTCCGAACCGGCTGGGCGTGCTCGGCTGGGTCGGCGGCGGCCGGTGGGGCTTCGAGCGCTACCTCTACACGCTCCACCGGCTCACCGGCCTCGGCCTCGTCGCCTACTTCGTCATGCATATCTTCGTCACCTCGGCCCGGGCGCTGGGGCCGGAGAGCTGGGAGCAGGCCATGGACGTGGTCTCGGGTCCGCTCTTCGCGGTCGGCGAGTACCTCGTGTTCGCCGCCTTCGCCTTCCACGCCGTGAACGGCATCCGGCTGGCGCTCATCGAGCTCGGCTTCGCCGTCGGCCGCCCGATCGAGCCCGTGTACCCCTACGCGACCTCGGTCGGTCGCCAGCGCCGCCTCGCCCGGGCGGCGCTGATGGTCGCGGCCGTGATCGCCCTGTGGGGCGGCCTCGACTTCTTCGTGCTGGCGTAGGAGGCCGGGATGCGCGATCGAACGGCGTGGACCTGGCACATCGCGGCCGGCGTGGTGATCCTCGTCCTGCTGGGTCTCCACATGGCCATCATGCACCTCGACCAGACGCTCGGGCTCTTCGGCGTCGCGGGCGCAGAGCCTGTCGACTGGGAGAGCGTGGTGGCCCGCGCCGGCAGCGCCTTCTTCACCGTCACCTATGTGCTCCTTCTCGGGGCGGCGCTCTACCACGGTCTCTACGGGCTGCGCAACATCCTGCTCGAGCTGAACCCGGGAGCCACGCTGCGCCGGGCGGTCAACGTCGGGCTGACCGCCCTGGGCCTGGGCCTCTTCGTGTTCGGTACCTGGGCGGCCCTCGCCGCGCCGGGCGCGGCCGCGGTGGGCGGCTGAGGTGGCCGGCACGGGCCCGCGGCGGGTCACCTTCCGTCTCCGCCGCTTCGAGCCGGGCACCGACCGCGAGCCGCGCTGGGAGGAGCACCGGGTCGAGGTCTCGCCGGGCATGACCGTGCTCGACGGCCTGTGGAAGGTGAAGGAGCTGCACGCCCCCTCGCTCGCCTGGCGCTCGTCGTGCCGGATGGGCATCTGCGGTTCATGCGGGATGCTGATCAACGGCCGGCCGCGCCTCGCCTGCAACACCCAGGTCGCCGAGCTGGGCGGTGACGTCGTGACCGTCGCAGCGCTGCCCAACTTCGGGACGGTCAAGGACCTGGTGCCGGACCTCGGGTCGATGTTCGAGACGCACCGCGACCTGATGCCGTACCTCCTCCGCGACGATCCGGCCGAGCAGGACGACCCGACTCGCGAGTACCGGCAGACGCCGGGGGAGCTGGAGCGCTACCTGCAGTTCAGCTACTGCATCAAGTGCGGCTGCTGCATGGCGGCCTGCCCCACCGTTGCCACCGACCCGCACTACGCCGGGCCGATGCCGCTGGGCCAGGCCCAGCGCTACAACAGCGACTCGCGGGACGGCGGCTTCAGGCGGCGGCGCGAGACGCTGTCGGGCGGAGGCGGGCCGTGGCGCTGCCACTTCGCCGGGGAGTGCTCGCAGGTCTGCCCGAAGGGGGTGGATCCAGCCAAGGCGATCCAGCTGATGAAGCGCGACCTGGTCGTCGACCTGCTGCGGTTGCGCCGACGCCGTCCGCCGGCCCCTGTGGCGGACGAACCGCACGGAACGCCCCGCGAGGGGATCGCGGCCCCGCCGCCGCGGACGGCGACGGCCGAGGGCTGACCGCCGGTCCCTTGCCCCGCACTCGGGCGTGTCAGCCCGCGAGCGCCTCGCGGACCTCGCCCATCCGGGCGATCGTCTCGGCGTCGAACGGGGAGGGGAGGCGGACGATGATCGTCCGGAAGCCGAGGGCGACGTACGGCCGGATGGCCGCCGCCACCCGCTCCGGCGGGCCGAGCAGCGTCGGGACGGGTCCCATGTCCGGGGTCCCGTTGCGGTTGCAGATGTCGCGGAAGGCACGCCCCGCATCGGCGGGGTCGTCCCGGATGACGATCGGGAAGCTCACCGTGCGGCTGATGTCCGCCGGGTCGCGGCCGACCGCCGCGCAGTGCTCCCGGAGGATCACGTCGCGGGCGGCGATCTCCTCGACAGACCCGTTCGTGTTCCAGGCATCGGCCCAGCGGGCCACCGTCCGCAGCGTCTTCCGCGGACCGCCGCCGCCGACCAGGATCGGCAGGTGAGCCTGGATCGGGCGCGGCGCCACGAGCGCGTCGCTGAAGCGGTAGAAGCGCCCGTCGTGGTCGAACCGCTCGCCGTCGAGCAGGCGGCGCATCAGCCCGACCGCCTCGTCGAGGCGGTCCAGGCGCTCGCCCATGCTCGCCCCGAAGTCGATCCCGAACGCCTCGTGCTCGCGGGCGAACCAGGCGCCGCCGATGCCGAGCACCGCCCGGCCGTTGCTGACGTGGTCGAGCGTCGCCGCGAGCTTGGCCGTGTGGCCGGGGTTGCGGAGGGTGTTCGCGCCGACCATCAGCCCGACGGTGACGCGGTGGGTGCGGGCGGCGACCGCGGTCATCGCCAGCCAGCCTTCGAAGATCGGCTGCTCCCACGGGCCGAAGATGGCGTGAAGGTGGTCCCAGGTCCAGACCCCGTCCCAGCCGGCGTCCTCGGCGGCGACGGCCGCGGCCAGGAAACCCTCCCAGCTGGTTGCCTGGCTCCACAGCTGGGCCCCGAAGCGGACCTCCAGCGCCCCGTGCTCGCCGTCGGCGAGGCGAGAGAGCCGGTCCCGTGTCCTGTCGTCCATCGATCTCCCCTTGGCGGCCCGCCGGCATGGCATGTCACCGCCAGCGCTGCGATGAGCGTCCCGTCAGGTGCGGAGGCGGCTCTCCAGCCGGGCCTCGATCTCGTCGGCGACCGACGCGCCAAGGCTGGCCCCAAACCGCCCGGCCAGGCGATCCAGCAGCGGCCGGCGAAGGCGGACCGGCGCCGAGCGGGGCGGCACGCCCGCGGCCGCGGCCGCCAGCTCCACGGCCCGCTCAAGATCGCCGATCTCGTCGACCAGCCCGAGCTCACGCGCCCGCTCGCCGAGCCAGACCTCACCCGTCGCCAGCGCCCGGACCTCCTCGTCGGTCATGTGGCGGCCGCTGGCGACCCGGCCCACGAAGGCGGCGTAGAACGCATCGACGATCTCCTGCTCCTTGGCCCGCTCCTCGTCGGTCTCGTCGCGCCACGGGGCGCCCATCCCTTTCAGGTGCCCGGCGCGGCTCTCGCTGACACCCACGCCGAGGCGGTCGAGGAGCCGGGTCAGCCGCGGGCCGGCCGAGATCACCCCGATCGAGCCGATCACGGCGTGCGGCTGGGCAACGACGGCCCGCGCCGCCATGGCGGCGAGGAAGGCGCCCGAGGCGCCGGTTCCCCGGATCGAGGCGACCAGCGGCTTTGCTGCGGCCAGCCGCTCGAGGGCGAGGAACATGTCGTCCGAGGCGGTGGCCGAGCCGCCCGGCGAGTCGATGTCGAGCACGACGGCCGGGACTCGTCTCGACTCCCGCAGGCGGCGGACGAGCTCGATCCAGTCTGCCGTCCGGCGGCCGCCGTAGATGGTCCCATAGAGGCGGAGGACGGCGACCCGGCCGGGCGGGAGGATCCGCTGCAGGCCGAGGCGCGTGGCGACGACGCGTGGCAGTCGAGGGTTCATGGTTCCGCCAGCCTAGCCGAAAAGGCGCCTGCACTGGGGCCTGACCCAGGCGCCCTCAGCCCTCCCGATAGGATCGAGCGAGCTTACCTCGGGCGCTCGAGCCACGGGATGCGCCCGCTCACCCCCGCCGGCGGCGGGGCGAGACCCGATCGGCGCTCAGGTGGGCCGCGAACTCGGCCTGCAAGGCGCCGGCCGGCGTGCCGTCACGCGGCGCGACGAAGACCGTGTTGTTGCCGGCCACCGTGCCGGCGATCCCCGGGTGGCAGCCCTCGTCGATCGCCTGGGCGAGCGCGCTCGCGTAGCCGGGCGGGGTGGTGACCACGACGAGCGGCCCCGCCGCCTCGACCCACAGCGCGTAGCGGCGCAGGGCGATGCCCACCGATCGAAGGCGGTCCTCGTCCCCCGCGCCGGGTGCGGCGTAGACGAGACGCCCCGACGGAGCGCGCACCTTCACCAGCCCGAGCTCGCTCACGTCGCGCGAGACCGTCGTCTGGACGACGTCGTGGCCCTCTTCCCGGAGCGCCTCGACCAGCTCGGCCTGGGTCGAGATGGCGCGATCGCGGATCAACCGCAGGACTGCCTGCTGGCGCACCTGGTGGGTCATGCGAGGGCAGCCCCGATGATCGCCAAGGCTTCCTCGACCTCCGCCTCGGCGACGACGAGGGGCGGCAGCAGGCGGAGCACGTCCGCCCCCGCGGTGAGGACGAGCAGGCCCCGGTCGCGGCAGGCGTCGACCACGGGCGCCGCGGGCCGGTCCAGCACGGCCCCGGCGAGCAGGCCCCGACCCCGCACCTCTCGCACGCCGGGGAGGTCCCGCAGGCCCGCCGCCAGCTGGTCGCCCCGGGCGACAACGTTGGCCAGCAGCTCGCCATCGATCGCCTCGACCACCGCGCAGGCGGCCGCGCACGCAACCGGGTTGCCGCCGAACGTCGAGCCATGGTCGCCGGGCCCGATCGCCGGCGCCTTCCCCTCCCGCACCAGGAGGGCGCCGATCGGCAGGCCGTTGGCGAGCCCCTTCGCCAGCGTGACGAGGTCGGGTTCGACGCCGAGCTGCTCGCAGGCGAAGAACGTCCCGGTACGGCCGAGACCGGTCTGGACCTCGTCGGCGCAGAGCAGTGCGCCCGCCTCGGCGGCGATCGCGGCCGCCGTCCGGACGAAACCCTCCTCGAGGGGGACGACCCCGCCCTCGCCGAGGATCGGCTCGAGGATGATCAGCGCCAGGTCGTCCCCGGGCGACGCGGCCGCGCGGAGCGACTCGACGTCGTTCGGCCGGGCGAAGGCGACCCCGGGCAGGAGCGGCCCGAAGCCCACCCACTTGGCCGGCTGACCGGTCGCCGAGAGGGCGCCCATGGTGCGGCCGTGGAAGCCGCCCTCGAGGGCGACGATGCGCGGCCTGCCGGTCGCCTTGCGGGCGACCTTGAGGGCCGCCTCGTTGGCCTCCGTGCCGGAGTTGCAGAAGAACGCCTGGGCGCCGCCCAGCCGCGCCGAGAGGAGCCCGGCCAGCCGCAGCATCGGCTCCGTCCAGTAGAGGTTGGAGGCGTGCCACAGCGCGTCGAGCTGGGCGTGCGCCGCCGCCGTGACGGCCGGATGGCAGTGTCCGAGCGCGACCACGGCAATGCCGCCCCCGAAGTCGAGGTAGGCCCGGCCGGCATCGTCCCAGGCCCGACAGGCCTCGCCGCGCACGATCGTGACGTCGGGCCGGGCATAGGTCGGCAGGACGGCATCGCGGTGAAGCCCGAGGCCGAGGTCGCCGCGGAGCCCGGGCGCCGCGCCCTCGCCGGCGCCCGTCACGGTCGCACCTCGGTGATCCCGATCGTGGCCCGGACCCCGGCCCGGGCGGCGTGCACGGCCGCGGTCAGCTTGGGCACGATGCCGCCCTCGAAGCGCCCTTCGCGGAGGCCGACCTCGGCCTCGTCGGCGGGCAGCACCTCGCGCACCGCCCCGTCGACGATGACCCCGGGAACGTCGGTCACGAACACGACCCGGCTGGCCCCAAGCCCGACGGCGAGCGCGGCGGCGGCCTCGTCGGCGTTGACGTTGAGCGGTCCCTCGGCCAGCGGGGCGACGACCGGGATTCGCCCGCCTGCCAGCGCCTCAAGCACCGCGCCGGGCGCAGATGGCACCGGCTCGCCGACCAGGCCCAGGGCCTCGACCCGGGTGGCGCGCAGGCCGATGGCGTCGCCCATCAGGCCGACCGCATCGAGGCCGATCGCTGCGCAGACCTCGGCGTTGACGGCAGCGAGCGAGGCGCGCACGACCTCGAGCACGTCCGGCGTCGTCACCCGCCGGCC
>JAGDMV010000195.1 GCA_017860675.1 Chloroflexota bacterium | reverse complement strand
ATGGCACTGGTGGCCGCCGTCCGCTGACGGGCGCCGCGAGCGCGGGCGCCCGGATCGGGGGCGAGCGCGTGGCGGTCCGGCCGTGCGGGTCGTGAACGCTGTCGGGCGGGATCGCTCAGCCGGGCGTCGCGGCGGGTGGTTCGGTCGGCGCTTCCGCCGGTGGTTCGGTGGGAGGATCCGTCGGCGGGTCGGTCGGGGGCTCGGTGGGCGGCTCGGTCGGGGGCTCGGTGGGCGGCTCGGTCGGCGGCTCGGTCGGTGACGGGGTCGGGGCAGGCGTCGGCGTCGGGGCCGGCGTCGGCGTGGCGAGGCCGAGGAGAGTCTCAACCGTCACGAGGCGGTAGCCGCGCGCCTTGTAGCGGGGAATGACCGCCTTGAGGATCGCGACGCTGCGGGGCTTGCAGTGCATCAGCACGATGGAGCCGTTCCGCACCTGCAGGGCCCTGTAGATCTGCGACGAGAGAGACGACGAGGTGGACGTGTCGGCGAAGGTCGCGTCCCAGAGGACGAGCGTCTTGAACCCGGCCGCCGTCGCCGCCCGCCTCGTGCTGTCGTCGTAGGTGCCGCCGGGCGGCCGCAGCACGGGCAGCATCGGCTTGCCGGTGACCCGCTCGACGCGCTGGCGCGCCCCCAGGATCTCCTTGTACTGCTCGGCGATCGACAGGCGCGGCAGGCTCGGGTGGCTCACCGTGTGGTTCGCGATCGGGTAGGACACGGCGATGCGGCGCCACAGCGCCGTGTCCGCCGACAGCGCCCAGGCGTAGGGGAACCAGGTCGCCGTCACCCGTTCACGCTGCAGGATGTACAGGATCTGGCGGCAGGCCGACGCGTCGTAGCCGTCGTCGATCGTCAGCGCGATCTGGCGTGTCGTCCGCGAGCCGGATCGGACGACCCGGGCCAGCGGCCACGACCAGCGGGAGACGATCGATCCCGACCGGTTGAGCAGGTACGCCCACTCCGGCGGCCGGTTGTTCCAGACCTCTCCCCGGAGGCGACCCCAGTACAGGTCGGTGTCGGTGTTGAGCCCGGTCCCGCTGTGGAGCCTGACGGACGCGCCGGCGCGGACGGCCAGCCCGGCAGGGAACGCGTAGGTGTGGGCGGCCCCGAGATCGCGCACGCGGTAGCCCCCCAGGCCGACCGTGTAGGTGCACCGGTTCCGGATGCGGACCCACTCGCCGTTGAGCCCGGGCATCACGCTGTCGTTGCCGGGTGCGTTGAACGTCCCGCCGTTGAAGACGAGGCAGGAGGCTGCAGTGGCCGGCGGAGGGCCTGCCGGGAACCCGGACACGAGAAGGCCAACCGCGAACACGGACGCCAGCGCACCACGCGCCAGCCTCGCCGGCGTGCGCACGCCCGCCACCTCCCTCCAGCTCCTCTCGGCGCTGGCCCGGCGGGGACGCACCACGGGCTCGAGCGTCGGCGCCATCTGACCCCGATCGCCGGGTCCCCACCAGTGCCATCTGTCGTGTTCTCCGGCCACGGCTTCACGGGGCCCCCTGCCCGGACCGTCTCCCGGACGTGAACCGCGGCCGGGGCTCCGGTCGACGAGGCTCGGGGACGCGGCTCGGCGTGGCTCGGGACGCGGCGGCTAACCTCGCGACAGTTGCCTCTTGCCAGCCGTGGCAGGAGCCGCCATCGTGCCCGCAGCGGGAGGCTCAGACGCGCGGCCCATACAGCGGCCGCCCGGACCGCGCCGAGCCACTGGCGAGACCGACCCGCCGCGTGCGAGCGCGAGGGCATCACGATGCGTGGGCAGAGACTCCGCGGCCGGCCGCCGGCCCTCCTGGTCGCCTTCGTCCTGGTGGCAGCGTGCTCGGGCGCATCAACGACGTCGCAGGGCACCGGGTCGCCGGCGAGCGGCACCGCACCGGCGAGCGGCGCCGCGCCGACGAGCGTGGCCTCGCCCGCGACCACCGCCCCGTCGCGCTCGGCTCCGCCGGTATCGACCTCCATCCCGGCCGATCTCCCCGGCACGGTCTACTACGTCCGTCCCGACGGCGGCTCGGCCGAGCAGTGCACCGGGCTGGCGGACACTCCCTACCCAGGGAGCGGAACCGGCCAGGCCTGTGCCTGGGACCACCCCTTCCGGGCGCTGCCGCCAGTCGGCGAGCCGCGGATCGCCGGCGGCGACGCCCTCGTCATCGGGCCGGGCTCGTACATGATGGGCTACGGGGCGCCGGGCGCCGACGGCTGCGAGTACGAGGGCTCCTACGAGTGCAAGATGGCGCCCGTGCCGTCCGGGCCCGACCCCGACCACCCGACCCGGATCCTGGGCGCCGGCTGGGCCACCGGCTGCACTGCTCCTCCGGAGCTGTGGGGCACGGGTCGGCCCTGGCTCGTCGTCAACCTGACCGATTCGAGCAACGCGCAGGTCGCCTGCCTGGAGATCACCGACCACTCCAGCTGCATCGAGGACCATGCCCAGGCCGCGGGCGGCTCCGAGTACACCTGCAAGCGCGACACGCCCCCCTACGGCGACTGGGCAGCCACCGGCCTGTACGCCGAGGACTCGGCCAACGTGCTGCTCCAGAACCTCGACATCCACGGCCTGGCCAACCAGGGCGTCCAGGCCGGCCGCCTCACCGACTGGACGGTCGAGAACGTGCGGGTGGCCGGCAACGGGCTCGCCGGCTGGAACACCGACCTGGTCGGCGACGGCTCGAACTCGGAGAACCACGGCACGTTCGTGTTCCGCCACTGGACGGTCGAGTGGAACGGCTGCGGCGAGACCTGGCCGGAGGAGGACCACGTCGCCTGCTGGGGCCAGGAGGCCGGCGGCTACGGCGACGGGGCCGGATTCGGGGGCACGACCGGCGGGCACTACATCATCGAGGACTCGGCCTTCCTCAACAACACCTCGGACGGGCTGGACATGCTGTACACGCGCCTGCCGGGGGCGACGATCGAGATCCGCCGCACGATCGCCGAGGGCAACGACGGCAACCAGCTGAAGCTGACGGCTGAGCGGGCGATCCTGGAGAACATCGTGGCGGTCAGCAACTGCGGGCGCTTCCACGGGATGCCGTTCTGGAACAACGACGACGACTGCCGGGCCGGCGGCGACGCGCTGCCGCTCTTCCTCCAGCCGGGCGGCCAGATCGACGTGATCAACGCGACGATCACCGGCCAGGGCAACTGCCTCATGGTTGCGGGCTGCGCCCTCGACAAGGCGTGCACCGGGGAGGAGACGATCCGGGTGAGGAACACCGTCTTCCAGGGGCAGAAGGTGTTCTGGGACCAGACCACGGACACGTGCTTCGCCTGGTACGACGACGAGTCGTCCCTGCCCCTGCCGACGAACCCGTTCGACGTCCAGCACTCGCTCATCACCGGGGCGCGGTTCGGCAACACGACACCCTGCCCCGGCGGGAACAACCTGTGCGACGTGCCGTCAGGCCTGACGAACACGAGCATCGACGACTTCGACCCGCTGCCGCTGGCGGACAGCCCGGCCGTCGACTCCGGGATCGTCGAGGGAGCGCCCGCCGACGATCTCACGGGGCAGCCCCGTGACGGCAAGCCGGACATGGGGGCGTACGAGCGGCGGTAGGCGGAGGCCGGCTGGGACCGTCCGGGTGAGCGTCGCGCGCGGTCGCCCGCGCAGCCCCCGGTCGCCCTAGCCTGCGCCCGGACCGCTGCCCGGTCCGGGGCCTGTGCCGGGGCC
>JAGDMV010000194.1 GCA_017860675.1 Chloroflexota bacterium | reverse complement strand
GGCCTACTGGCGCGAGTGGTTCCCGGCCGACTTCATCACCGAGAGCTTCCCCGGCCAGTTCCGCAACTGGTTCTACTCGATGCTGGCCATGAGCACGGTGCTGCGCCGTGAGCCGCCCTTCCGCACGATCTTCGGCTTCGCCACCCTCTTCGGCGAGGACGGCCGGCCGATGCACAAGAGCTCGGGCAACGCCATCGAGTTCGATGACGCGGCCGAGCGCATGGGCGTCGACGTCATGCGTTGGATGTTCGTCTGCGCCCGGCCGGAGGAGAACATCCTCTTCGGCTGGCACGCGGCCGACGCCGCCCGGCGCGAGCTGCTCGTCCTGTGGAACGTCTATGCCTTCTTCGTCACCTATGCCCGGCTGGCCGGCTGGACACCGGCCTCCTCCGCGCGGCCGGTCGTGCGGCGGGCCCTCCTGGACCGCTGGATCCTCTCCCGGCTGGCGGCCCTGGCAGTCCGCGTCGACGCGCGCCTGCGCGAGGTCGACGCGGCCGGGGCGGCACGGGCGATCTCCAGCTTCATCGACGAGCTGTCCACCTGGTACCTGCGCCGGAGTCGGAAACGCTTCTCCCGCGGCGACGACGTCGTCGACCGGGACGACGCCTTCGCCACGCTCCATGCCGCCCTCGTGGGCCTGACGAGGCTGCTCGCCCCGATGCTGCCGTTCCTGACCGAGGGGATGTGGCAGAACCTGGTCGTGGCCGTCGCCGCCGAGGTGCCCGCCACGGCACGGGAGGCGCCCGCGCCAGCCGCCCACTCGCCCGCCCAGGCGCCACTTCCCGACAGCGTGCACCTCACGCGCTGGCCGCTGGAGGAGCTCACCCCGGCCCGCGACGAGCCGCTGGAGGCGGCGATGGGCACGGTCCTGCGGGCGGTCGAGCTGGCCCGCACCCTGCGCAGCCAGGCCGGCCTGCGCCTGCGCCAGCCGCTTCGCCGGGCCTGGATTGCGCTGCCCGGCGGCGATCTCCCCGGGCGCGAGGCGCTGCTCGGACTGTTCGTCGACGAGGTGAACGTCCGCGAGGTGCAGCTGATCGACGACGAGTCCGCTCTCGTCGAGCGGCGCCTGAAGCCGCTCCTGCCGCGGATCGGGAAGAAGCTCGGGCCGGCGATCCCGGGGATCATGGCCGCAGCCCGCGAAGGCCGTTTCGAGGTCCGGGCCGACGGCTCGGTGGAGGTGGCAGGGGTGACGCTTGCCGCCGACGAGGTGGAGATCCTGGCCGCTCCCCGACCGGGCACCGCGGTCGCCCACGACGAGGGCCTGGTGGTCGTGCTCGAGACTGCCCTCGACGACGAGCTCCGGGCCGAGGGCGACGCGCGCGAGCTGCAGCGAGCCATCCAGGACCTCCGCCGCGAGGCTGGGCTCGAGCTGGACGACCGGATCGAGGTCGCCCTCGCCGCCGACCCCGGCCTCGTTGATCGCCTCCGCCCGTACCTTGCCGCGATCGCGGCCGAGGTGCTGGCCGCGTGCATCGACCCGGGCGTCGCCCCTCCCGGCTGGATCCGGGCCGGGGTGGACATGGAAGGCGGCCCGGCGACCGTCGCGATCCGCGCCGTGGACCGGTCCTGAGCATGGAGGGGTCGAGCCGGATCCCGCGCGCCAGCTGGCTCGCCTTCTTCGGCCTGGCGGCCGCGATCGTGGTCGCCGACCAGCTGCTGAAGGGCTGGATCGTGCCCCGCTTCGAGGTCGGCGTGCCCGTCCCCGTGATCGGCGATCTCGTCCGCATCTGGCTCATCCACAACACGGGAGCACTGTTCGGGCTGTTCCGCGACCAGGCCGTGCTGTTCGCCGCCGGGAGCATCGGCGTCATCGCCCTGATCATCTGGTTCCACCCGCGCGCCGTGGCGAGCCATGGCGCCCTGGCGACGGTGGCGCTGGGGCTGCTGCTGGGGGGCGCCATCGGCAACCTCATCGACCGCGTGTCGCTCGGCTACGTGATCGACTTCGTCGACCTGGGCATCGGCGACTGGCGCTTCTACACCTTCAACGTGGCCGACGCGGCCATCAGCACCTCGCTCGTGCTCCTGGTCGTGATGGCCTTCCTGCCCGCGCGCCGGCCGGCGGACGCCGCGGCATGACCGAGCTCCGGCTGCTCGTCCCGGAGGGGGGTGGCGGCCGGGCAGACCGGCTCGCGGCGGATCTCTCGGGCCTCTCGCGAAGCCGCGTGCAGAAGCTCATCGAGGACGGGCACCTGACGGTCGATGGGCAGCCCGTCCGGGCTCGGACCGCCGTGGCACCCGGGACCGTCCTCGTCCTCGAGGTGCCGGAGCCGGTGCCGGCCGGGATCGAGGCCGAGCCGATCCCGCTCAGCGTCGTCCACGAGGACGCTGACGTGCTGGTGGTCGACAAGCCGGCCGGGCTGGTGGTCCATCCGTCACCGGGGCACTGGTCGGGCACGCTGGTGAACGCCCTGCTGGCCCGTTCAACGGAGTACGGCGGGATCGCCGGGGTGCAGCGTCCGGGGATCGTGCACCGGCTTGACCGCGACACGTCGGGATTGCTGATCGTGGCCAAGACGGACCTGGCCCAGGCCAGCCTGATGGCCCAGCTGAAGGCGCGGCGGGTCAAGAAGACGTACCTGGCGCTCGTTGCCGGGAGCGTCGAGTCGGCCGTGGGCCGGATCGAGGGCCCGATCGGGCGGGACCCGGCAAACCGCAAGCGGATGGCGGTCGTGCCCAACGGGCGGCCGGCCACGACCGGCTACCGGGTGCGCGAGCGCCTTCCGGGCTGGACGCTGCTGGAGGTCGACCTGGTGACCGGGCGGACGCACCAGATACGTGTCCACCTGGCGGCCATCGGTCACCCGGTGGCGGGCGACCAGGTCTACGGGACGGGGACGGCCCGCCGCGGCCCGGACGGGCTGGAGCGGCTGTTCCTCCACGCCTGGCGCCTGGTCTTCTCCTCGCCTTCGACAGGCGACCTGGTGCGGCTCGAGGCCCCCCTGCCGGACGGTCTGGAGGCGGCGCTGGCCGGTCTGCGCTTCCGCGCGGCCGCGGCCGAGGGCAGGGTCGGGCCGCTCGCTCCCGACGCGGCCATCCTCATCGCCGCCGACCCGGCCAGCCCGGCAACCTCCGTCGAAGACGATGGGCAGGAGCTGGGGAGTCCGCCGGTGGCCGACGACCCGCTGCTGGGCGCGCCGGCCCAGGGAGCGCCGGGTGCGCTCCTCGTCGTCGTGTCGGGTCCGTCGGGAGTGGGCAAGGACACGATCATCGCCGCGCTCCGGGCACGGCCCCGCCAGCCCGACTACCACTACGTCGTGACCTGTACGACCCGTGCCCCGCGGCCGGGCGAGGTCGACGGAGTGAGCTATCACTTCCTGGCCCGTGACCGGTTCGCCGCCCTCCGCAAGGCCGGCGCCTTCCTCGAGGCGGCCGAGGTCCACCGTAACTGGTACGCCACGCCTCGGGCGGAGGTGCGCCGCGCCCTCGCGGCCGGCCACGACGTGATCCTCAAGATCGACGTCCAGGGAGCGGCCGCTGTCAAGGCGGCCGTGCCCGATGCTCTCCTCGTCTTCGTCGTCCCGCCATCGCTCGAGGCGCTGTTCGCCCGCCTCGTCAGCCGGGCGACCGAGACGGCCGAGGAGCTCGAGGTTCGCCAGCGGAACGCCGCCCTTGAGCTGGCTCGCCAGGGCGACTACGACCACGTCGTGGTCAACGAGACGGGCCAGGTG
>JAGDMV010000060.1 GCA_017860675.1 Chloroflexota bacterium | reverse complement strand
CCGCACAGGTCATCGGCAGCACCGGGTGCAGGAGCCGGAGGAGGGTGGGGGCCGTCTCGACCGGGTAGGCAAGGCCGACTGCGGCCAGCTGCAGTGCCGTGAACAGGAGCGCCGCGATCCAGCCGCGGTAGTCGAACAGCGCCACGAACGCCTGGTTGACCGCCACGAAGGCGAGCGAGGCCAGCACCGAGCAGGCGAACAGCTCAGGCAGCCTGGCAACCTCGATGCCGATCGCGAATCGCAGGACCAGCACCATCAGCAGCGCCTGGACGACGCCGATCACGGCTCCCGCCCCGAACCCGGCGAAGGCGCGGATCCACCAGCGCCGGCGGTCCAGGCGTCCGAGCAGCGCGGGTACGACGAGGAAGATGGCCAGCGCCCCCAGCCACAGGCCGAGCGCCATGAAGAGGGGCGCCTGGCCGGCCCCGCTCGAAGCCACCGCGTTGAGCCGGCTGCTCTCGACCGAGACGGGGCTGCCGGCAACGCTGCCAAGCGCCTGGCGGTCTGCGTCCGTGTAGGTCGGGATCGCGGCCGCGTCGTCCTGCAGACCGGTCGCCAGGCTGGTCGCGTCGTCGGTCACCGACTGGCCATCGCTGGCCAGATCGTCCACGCCCTCGGCGACGAGTCGAGCCGCATCGGCCGCCTCCCCCATCCCGTCGGCCAGCTTCGATGCGCCGTCGGCCGCGGTCGACGTCCCGTCCGCGAGGCGCGACGCGCCGGCGGCCGCCGCCCTCGCGCCGCTGGTGAGGCCGTCGGCACCCCGGGCGAGCTTCGTCATGCCGGCCGCCACGCTGTCGGCCCCGTCGGCGAGCTGCCCGGCGCCGGACGCGCTGTCCGCGATCGCCTCCGACAAGGCGGGCACCGATGCTGCGAAGGTGGCCAAGCCGGCGTCCAACGCCGAGGCGCCGGTGGCCAGGTCCGAGGCACCTGCGGCCAGGCTTCCCGCACCCGACGCCGACTCGGCGACCCCCGCCTCGAGGGCCGGCGCC
This sequence comes from Chloroflexota bacterium, assembly GCA_017860675.1. Lineage (GTDB taxonomy): Bacteria > Chloroflexota > Limnocylindria > Limnocylindrales > CSP1-4 > CTSoil-043. The sequence goes on along the minus strand of JAGDMV010000060.1, from coordinate 9,097 downwards.
GACGCCGCCAGCTGGGCCGTCCCCGCGTGGAGGGCATCGGCCCCGGCGGCGAGCTCGCGGGCCCCGCCGGCCAGGTCCGCGCTGCCGGCCGCGAGGCCTGTCGCGCCGGCCGCCACGGCGGCCGCGCCCCCGGTCAGCTGGTCGTTCGTGGCGGCCAGCGCGGCGAGCTGGGCGCAGAGCGGGTCGGTCCCACCGAGCGCCGCGCAGCTCGCCGAGAGCTGTGCGACGGCGTCGGTGTAGCCGGAGACGGAGGTCGACAGCGCCCGGGCCCCGGTCGCCAGCTCGGCCGCGGCATCGGCCGACGCACCGGCGCCGGCCGCCAGCGAGCGTGCCCCGCTGTCGAGGCCCGCGGCTCCCTCGTCGAGGGAAGCGGCCTGGTCGCCGAAGCCGGCGGTCCCTGCCTCGAGGGCGGCCAGGCCGTCCGCGAGCGACCGGGCGCCCGCTGCCACGCCGGACGCGCCGTCGGACACGCCGTTCGCGCCGGTCACGAGCGCGGCCACCTGGGCCGGCAGGTCGGCGGTCATCGCCGAGAGCTGCCCGAGGCCATCGGCAAGGCTGGCCGCCCCGTCCGCGACGCCTCCCGCTCCCGTCGCCGCGGCGCGTGCGCCCGACCGCAGGCTGGCTGCTCCGGCGGCCAGTGAGCCCGTCCCATCGGCGAGCTTGTCCACGGCGGCGGCAAGGTCCTGCATGCCGCTGTCCGAGGAGGAGACCCCGTCGGCGATCTCCTCGAGGCCGGCGACCAGCTCCTCGGCGGTGGCGGAGGTGTCCCTGGCGCGGTCGACGAGGCCGGCCGACCCGGAGGCCACCCGGTCCGCCCTGCCGGCCGCCCCGGCGACTGCGTCGCGCGCGTCGTTGACCTCGACCAGGACCCTGTCGACGACGTTCGAGGTCACGTCGGTCGCCGTCGACGCGGCGATCGCGGCCACGATCGATCGGGCCGTGTCCGCCAGCTCGTAGCTCGTGGCGTCGTTCGTCTCGAGACGCAGCCTCGGCCGGGTCGCCTCCTGGCCGTCGCGGATGATCGCCGCGGCGGCGGCGGAGAAATCGGCCGGGATGGTGAGGACCGCCCCGTAGCGCCCGTCGGCGAGCCCATCGCTGGCGGCGGCGGCGTCGGTCGCCAGCCAGCTGAAGGTGTCGCGCTCAGTCCCCGACGTGAGCCGGTCGGCGATCTCGGCACCGAGGGCGATCCGCTGCTGGCTCCCGTCGGGCGCGGCGATCGTCGCACCCTGGTCAAGGTTCACGACCGCCGCATTGACGGCAGCCAGGTTCGCCCGCGGGTCGTTGGCCGCCCAGGCGAGCAGGCCGGCGAAGAGCACCGGCACGAGAGCAACCAGGCCGAGAGCCACCGAGAGGCGCCGCCTCGAGGTGGCCGGGGCGACTGCCTGGCCGCTGACGGGGGCGGGGACGACGACCGGCCACCAGCGCCGGATCGACGCTCCGGCCGGGCCCGACGGCCACCAGGCCCGCTCGCCGAAGAGCATCGTGATCGCCGGGACGAGGATCGAGCGGACGAGGAACGTGTCGATCAGGACCCCGATCGCCACAGCCACGCCGACCTGGAACAGGATCACGAGGGGCGCAGTCGCCATCGAGCCGAAGGTGCCGGCCAGGATGAGGCCGGCCGAGGTGATGACCGCCCCGGTCCGCCCGGAGGCGATCCGGATCCCGTCGCGGATCGGCCGCCCCTCGCTCTCCTCGCGGACTCGGCTCATCAGGAAGATGTTGTAGTCGGAGCCGAGCGACACGAGCAGGACGAAGAGCAGGATCGGCAGGTAGAAGCTGATCCCGCCGTGGCCCATGACGGACTCGAACAGCCAAGACGACAGGCCGAGCGCGGTGCCGTAGGAGAGCAGGACGGTGCCGACGAGGTAGAGCGGGGCGATGATCGCTCGCAGCAGGAGCATGAGGACGAGGAGGATGCCCAGCACCGTGATGATCGCGACCTTCTCCATGTCGCTGGCGAGAACCGCCTTCACGTCGGCGAACTGGGCGGTCGTGCCGCCGAGGTGCGCCTCGGCGCCGGCGCCGAAGCCGGGGGCGGCCCCGGTCAGGACGTCCTGGGCGCGGCGCACCGCGGCGAAGCCGGTCTCCGAGTACGGGTTCTCGGTCGTCGCCACGTAGAAGCGCATGGCCGCGCGGTCCTTCGAGACGAAGGCGTCGACGGCCTCCTGCAGGTCGGCGCCGTCCTCGCCGCCGATCCCCACCGGCAGGAAGATGTCGTCGGCCCGGGCGGCGAACACTGCGGCCAGCGCGTCGAGGTCGACCGGGAGCTGCTTGAAGGTGGCCTCGACCTCGCGCCTCGTCTGCTGCGCCTCGGCCGTGTCGGCCAGGCTGGTGGGGAAGAAGGTCGCGTCCGGCCGATCCTCGAAGTGGACCGCCAGCCGCTCGAGCGCGTCGGCCAGGTCGAGCGCCGCCGCCAGCGACGTCTTCTTCTCCAGTGAGGCGACGGCCGCCTTCGCGTCGGCAAAGGCGATCATCCCCTTGACCTCGGGGTATGCCGCTGCCAGCTCGTCGAGGTAGTCGCCGATGGTCAAGATCGACTCGGTCGAGTCGCCCCCGGCGGCCGCGGCCGGGGAGGTCATCGCCCCGGCCAGGCTGCGCAGCTGGGTCGAGAGGACCGCCGCCTCGCGGGCGCTGTCGACCTGGTCCTGGGCCTTCGCCAGGCCCGCCATCACCGCCCGGTACGGCGCGCCGGCGGCGACGTCCGGGTAGGCATCGCCGAGCAGGGTCATGTAGGTGGTCGCGGTCTCCAGGCCGTCGCTGACCGAGGAGTCGCTGAGCGACTTGGAGTCGGACGGCGTCCCGCCGGCGCTGTCCGTCGAGATCGAGTCGGCCGTCTCGGCGAGCTGGTACGAGGGCCGGAAGCCGTCGGGGAGGACCCCGTCGCCCTCGGGCGTCAGCAGGCTGGTCACGCTCGAGACGCCCGCGGTCCGGCCGAGCGTATCGACCGTGTCGAGGAGCTGTGCCAGCCGGGCGGGCTGGAGGAGGTCGGTGTCCGGCCCGCCCATCACGATCCCCGTCGACTGGAAGACCTTGCCCCGACCGAGGTGGGTGGCGACCTGGTCGAAGCCGGCCCGCGCGTCCGAATCGGCCGGCAGCTCGGTGAGGACGTCGAAGTTCGTCTTCATCGATGGGATCGCGGCCCACGGGATGATGAGGACCACCAGGAGCACGACTGTGACGACGCCCGGCCGCCGGGCCACACCGTCGGCCAGGCGGGCGAAGAAGCCGCCCGGCTCGCCGTCGTCAGCCGGCCGCGTATGGAGCGGCCAGAACAGGTAGTGACCGAAGATGCCGAGGAGCGCCGGGGCGAGGGTGAGGCCGGCGATCAGGGTGACGAAGATCCCGACGGCCAGGGCCGGCCCGGTGGTCTGGATCATCCCGAAGTCGCCGAAGGCCATCGCCCCAAGGCCGACGATCACCGTCGCCGCGCTGGCGCTGATGACGGCGCCGATCCGTCGCACGGTGACTCGCGAGGCGTCGTGCCAGTCACCCTTGGCAACCTCCTCGCGGAAGCGCGAGATGAGGAAGATGGCGTAGTCCGTGCCGACCCCGAAGATCAGCACGACGAGGAACGTGTCGAGCAGCGACGACACCTTCCAGCCGGCGAGGGCGAGCACACCGAGCGTGCCCCGGGCGACGACGAAGGCGGCCCCGATCGTCACCAGCGGGACCAGCGCGGCCAGCGGCGCCCGGTAGATGAGGAGGAGGATGACCACGACGAGGATGACCGTCACGACCGTGGTGGACTCGGTCCCCGCCTCGATGGCCGCCAGGTAGTCCGAGCCGATGCCGGCCGCCCCGGTCACGTTGGCCGTCATCCCCGCCGGCGCGGTCGACGCGAGATGCCCCCGCAGCGAGTTGATGACCACGTCCCCGGCGCCGCCGGCGAGGACCGTGTTGAGGTTGACGGTGATCATCTCGAGCTTGCCGTCGCCGCTCCGGAGCATCGAATCGAGCTCTGGCCGGGAGACCGCGGTGTCGACCGTCGTGACCGCCTCGCGCAGGCCCTGGGGGGCCCTGTCGCTGGTGATCCAGGCGGCCACGTCCTCGACGTAGGCGTGGTCGGCGTCGGTGAGGCCCGTCTCGCGCACGAAGGTGAGCGTCGCCGAGCTGGCCGAGGTCGAGCCGGGGAACTCGGCCTCGAGCGCGTCGTGCGCCTTCATCGATTCGGTGTAGTCAGGCAGGAAGGCCGTCTGGTCGGTCATCCCCTCGGACGCCAGCGACGGCGCGAAGAGGACGGCCCAGACGGCGGCGACGACCCACGCCGCCACGATCAGGAACCGGAACCGGTAGGTGAGAGACCCCAAACGCTCGAACACGTCGGTACCCTGCTGCTGCTCGTCGGGTGTGGGCAGGCCGGTCGGGTTCCCCGTACCGATACGACCTCGTACTGGATACGATAATGTATCGAGTACGGGTCCGTATCAGGGAAGGCCGGCGCGGTCGCAGCAGGCGCGGGCGAGGCAGGGAGGCGCGATGCTCGAGCAGGAGCAGGGGGCACTCGCTCCCCGCGATCTGTCGGCCGATGACCCGGCGAGCCGCCAGACCCGCTCGGCGCGCCGCGAGGCCACCCGCCAGCGCGTCCTCGACGCGGCCCGCGAGGTCTTCGCCGAGCGCGGCGTCATCGGCGGTACCGTCGAGGAGATCTGCGAGCGGGCCGGTTTCACCCGCGGGGCGTTCTACTCGAACTTCGCCGACAAGGAGGACGTCCTCCAGGCGGTGATCGCCCGCGAGCGGGAGCGACTGCTGGAGTACGTCGACGCCGGCCTCGCCCCGCTCTTGGACGGGTCCACGCCATCGCTTAGCGCCGACCCGGTGGGGGCCCTGGCCCGGGTCGCCGACCAGCTCCACGGTTCGATTCCGGCCGACCGGCTCTTCTCGCTGGTCCACGACGAGCTGGAGATCAACGCGGTGCGCGACCACGGCTCGTCCAGGGCCTTCCTGGCGGCCGACGCCCGTTTCCGGGACCGGATCGCCGACTTCCTCGAGCGCGGCCTGCGGCAGCTGGGGCGGGAGCTCGCCGTCGACCGGCTGGACGCGACCGACGTGGTCGTGGCGATCGTCGAGCGGAGCTCCCGCCGGGCCCTGCTGGCCGGCGGGGATGCCGACCCCGACGCGCTGGCGGTGGCAGTCCTGCCGCAGGTGATCCTGGCCCTGTCACGGCCGCAGGGCCGCGCCGGCTCCACAGGCTGATCGCCCTGCCCACCGGCCGGGGTAGGATCGGCGCGGACAGCCCCGGGAGGCTCGATCGCCCCGGGTACCGCCGAGCCTTTGAGGGATCGACCATGCGCTACGTCGCTGCATCCGCCCGCTATGACGCCATGCCCTACCGGCCCTGCGGCCGCAGCGGCCTGCGGCTGCCGGCGATGTCGCTGGGGCTGTGGCACAACTTCGGCGACACGACTCCGCTGGAGCGGCAGCGGGCGATGATCTGGACGGCCTTCGACCTGGGCATCACCCACTTCGACCTGGCCAACAACTACGGCCCGCCCTACGGAACGGCCGAGATCAACTTTGGCCGGATCCTGCGCGAGGACCTGGCCGCGCACCGCGACGAGCTGCTGATCAGCAGCAAGGCCGGCTGGGACATGTGGCCCGGCCCGTACGGCCAGGGTGGCGGCTCCCGCAAGTACGTCCTCGCCAGCCTGGACCAGAGTCTCTGCCGGGTCGGCGTCGACTACTTCGACATCTTCTACTCACACCGCTTCGACCTCGACACGCCGCTCGAGGAGACGATGGGGGCGCTGGCCTCCGCCGTCCGCGCCGGCAAGGCCCTGTACGTGGGCATCTCCTCGTACTCGGCGACGAAGACCCGCGAGGCGGCCGCCATCCTGCGGGCCGAGGGTGTCCCCCTGCTCATCCACCAGCCGGCCTACAACCTGTTCAACCGCTGGGTGGAGCCGGACCTGCTCGACGCGCTCGGCGAGATCGGGGCGGGCATGATCGCCTTCACCGCGCTCGCCCAGGGCCTGCTCAGCGACAAGTACCTTCGGGGGATCCCGGCCGACGCGCGGATCAACCGGCCCGGCGGCGATTCCTTCCCGCGCGAGGCTCTGTCGGAGGAGAACCTGGCCCGCGTCCGTGCCCTGAACGAGATCGCCACCCGGCGCGGCCAGTCGCTCGCCCAGATGGCCTGCGCCTGGGTGCTGCGTGACCCGCGGGTGACGAGCACGCTCATCGGGGCGAGCTCGCCCGAGCAGATCCGGGAGAACGTCGCCGCGCTGGCTCACCTCGACTTCTCGGCCGAGGAGCTGGCCGAGATCGACCGCTACGCGGTGGAGGGCGGCGTCAACCTCTGGGACAGGCCGAGCACGGACCAGCGCATCTGAGCCGAGGGGGGCACGGGATACGCGGCCTGGAGCCCGGCTGCCCCCTCAGGTCTCGCTGGGTTCCAGTGGCAGATCCTCGTCAGGACCACCATCGCAGCCGAGGCCGACGGAGCACCTGAGCTCCACGATTGAGCGGATCGCGTCTGGATCCCTCGCCTGCGAGAGGGCTCGATCGAAGTCCTCGGCTCCACCGGCGGTGTCGCCGCACCTTGCCCTCAGGGCGCCACGGAGCGCCCATGCCCACGGGTCCGTGGGCAGGATCTGGGTCACCCTCGTGTAGTCGGCCATGGCCAGGTCGAGCTCACCCAGGCGAACGTAGAGGAGGCCGCGCTGGGAGAGGGCGTCGGCGTCTGCCGGCACCAGCTCGATCATTGCCGTGTAGTCGGCGATGGCGAGCTCAAGCCGGTTCAGCCGAGCGTAGGCGGAGCCGCGGCTGCCGAACGCCCTGGCGTGCGTCGGGTCGAGCTCGACGGCCCTGGTGAGATCGCTGATGGCGAGCTCGAGCCGACCCAGCTGATCGAAGGTCGACCCGCGGTAGTAGAAGACATCGGCGTTCGACGGGTCGAGCCCGATGGCCGTGGAGAAGTCGGCGGTGGCGAGCTCGAGCCGACCCAGCTGGACATAGGCGTGGCCGCGGTTGATGTACTCGTCCGGGTCGTCTTGGTCGAGATCGATCGCCCGCGTCTGGTCGTCGGCTGCCTGTTCGTACCTGCCCAACTGGAAGTAGAGGTTGCCGCGGGCCGCGTATGCCCTGGCATCCATCGGGCCGAGCTCGATCGCCCGAGTGTAGTCAACGAGGGCGAGCTCGTACTTCCCGAGGTCCTGGTAGACGCTGGCGCGGTTGCCGAGCGCTGCGGCGTTCGCCGGATCGAGCTCGATCGCGCGGGTGTAGTCGGCGAGCGCCAGGGCGGCTTTGCCGAGCCCGTGGTAGACGCTGGCACGGTTGTGGAAGGCCGCCGCGTTCGCCGGGTCGAGCTCGATCGCGCGAGAGTAGTCGGCGAGGGCCAGGTCGTCGCTGCCCAGCCGCTGGTGGGCGGTGCCGCGGTTGAAGTGAGCTGTGGCGTTCGCCGGGTCGAGCTCGATCGCGCGAGAGTAGTCGGCGAGGGCCAGGTCGTATGTGCCCAACTCGTAGTAGACGTTGCCACGCCCCAGGTACATCGAGGCGTCGCCCGGGTCGAGCTGGATCGCCCGGGCACAGTCGGCGAGGGCGAGGTCGAGCCTGCCCTGCTCGAAGCGAGCACGACCGCGTGCGTAGTACGACGAGGCGTCGCCCGGGTCGAGCTCGATCGCCTTCGTATAGGCTGCCGCCGCCTCGTTCCAGCGCCCCACCTCTGCTAGTCCATCGCCCGCCCGGACGAACGCGGCCGCGCTCGGTCCTGTGGGGAGCGGCGTGGCGGCCGATCCTTGAACCGTCGGCGGGGCCGAGCCGGCGGGCGGCGAGTCCGCAGGCCCGGTCGACGACAGCGTCGACACGGGCACCGCCTGACGGCTGGCGACACAGCCGGTCAGCAGGATCGTGATCGCGACAAGAAGGAGAAGCCGGCCGGCTCCGTGCTCCGCAGCCATCGCACCACCGTTGTCGTGGGAGCGTCGCGGGTCGGTTTCGCCAGTGGCTCGGCGCGGTCCCGGCGGCCGAAGCATGGGCCGCGTGTCAGAGCCTCCCGTCACAGGTATGACGTGCGGCAAGCCCAGGTGTTGCGCCCGACGCGATGAGCGGGGTTGGCGCGGCCGCCGGAGCGCATTCGGTGCTGGACAGAGCCCGAGAGCAGGTCGATGATCGCGCTGAGCCATGAGCAGCCAGCTGCCGGCCGGCGAGGTGACCCTCCTGTTCACCGACATCGAGGGCTCGACGAGGCTGCTGCGCGAGCTCGGCCCCGCCTACGCCGACGTTCTGGCCGGGCACCGCCGGCTGATCCGCGGGGCCGTCGACGCCCACGGCGGCGTTGAGGTCGACACCCAGGGCGATGCCTTCTTCTTCGCCTTCGCCCGGGCATCCGACGCGGTCCGGGCGGCGGTCGACGCCCAGCGGGCCCTGGCCGGCGGCCCTGCCCGGGTCCGCATGGGGATCCACACCGGCGAGCCCCAGGCCACCCCGGACGGCTACGTCGGCGTGGACGTCCACCGCGCGGCCCGGATCGCCGCCGCCGGCCACGGCGGCCAGGTCCTCCTGTCGGGGGCGACCAGGGGGCTCGTGGACGCGCGGGCGCGCGACCTGGGGCCGCATCGCCTCAGGGATCTCAGCACACCCGAGCGGATCTTCCAGCTCGAGATCGACGGGCTGCCGGCCGAGTTCCCGCCACTGCGGACGCTCGAGTCCGGGGGCTCCCACCTGCCCTCGGTGGGGACCTCGTTCGTCGGCCGTTCGGAGGAGCTGGCCGCGATCGACCGCCTGCTCGACGATCCGGCCTGCCGGCTGCTCACCCTCGTCGGCCCGGGTGGGGCCGGCGGCAAGACGCGTCTGGCGATCGAGGCCGCCTCGCGCCGGCTCGACCGCTACGAGCACGGCGTGCACTTCATCCCGCTCGCGGCGGTCGCCTCGCCCGATCTCCTGCCGGCGGCGATGGCCGGGTCGCTCCAGCTCGAGATCGATTCGGAGTACAGCGGCTTCGAGGCCCGGCGGCAGCTGCTGGACTTCCTGCACCCGCGGCGGACCCTCCTCGTGCTCGACAACTTCGAACACCTCGTAGAGGGTTCGCCGCTCGTGGCCGAGGTGGTCGACGAGGCGCCGGGCGTGGCGATGCTGGCCACCTCGCGCGAGCGGCTGG
>JAGDMV010000193.1 GCA_017860675.1 Chloroflexota bacterium | reverse complement strand
CTGGGTGATCGTCCTCTCAGACCACCTACCGATCGTCGCCTTGGTGAGCCATTACCCCACCAACGAGCTAATCGGACGCAGGCCCCTCCCGAAGCGCCTTGCGGCTTTGGTGACGCGATCGAACGCGGCACAACATGCGGTATTAGCCACCCTTTCGGGCAGTTATTCCCCACTTCGGGGCAGGTCACCTACGCGTTACTCAGCCGTCCGCCACTAACGAGCAAGCAAGCTTGCCCGTCCGTTCGACTTGCATGTCTCATGCACGCCGCCAGCGTTTATCCTGAGCCAGGATCAAACTCTCCGAAGGTTCTGCACGGCTTTCGCCGTGACTGACGATCGAGGGTTTGACCACTCGCACATCCTTACCGGATTTCCTGCCACTCTTCAGTTGTTAAGGTGCAGCCACGCACGACCACACGCGCGGTCCGTCCGCGGGCGCGACCACCCATTGTGGGGTGTACGAGCCCGGGTGTCAAACGGTCCGCCCGGCGGCGTAAGCGGGACCTCCGAGCGACGGAGGGCACCAGCCGGGGCCGGTCGGCGAATGGTAGGGGCAGCCCGCCCCGGCGTCAAACGACGCATCGGCTGCACGCCTGCGGGGGGCGTCAGATCGGGCTCGTCTCCACCAGCAGGATGAAGGCGGCGCCGGAGAGCCAGCACAGCAAGGCAAGCTCTGGCCCGCCAGTCACGCCCAGCGGCCCCGTCAGGACGACCCAGATGAGCAGCCCCAGGACCAGGGCGGCGGCCGCCTTGGCCAGGCGGAGCAGGATCTCGAAGACGAGCTCTCTCACGGTGCCTCCCCGATAGCGCGGCGGCCCCGCAGGGCACGGACGAGGGTGATGGCGTCGGCATACTCGAGATCGCTGCCCACCGGCAGGCCGCGGGCGATCCGGGTCACGGCGCCGACCTGTCCGGCCAGCCGCTCGGCCAGGAAGGCGGCCGTGGCGTCACCCTCCACTGTCGGGTTGGTGGCCAGAATGATCTCCTCGACCGGCTCGCCGGCGCGTCGGGCCGCCTCGACCCGGGTGAGCAGCTCCGCCACGCGCAGCCGCTCGGGGCCGATCCCGTCCATCGGCGAGAGTTGACCGTGGAGCACGTGGTAGCGCCCCGTCCACTCACCGGTCCGCTCGATCGCGAGGACGTCGAGCGGTTCGCCGACGACGCAGATCCGGCGCGGATCACGGTCGGGGTTGCGGCAGATCGGGCACTCGTCCGCGTCGCTGAAGTTGAAGCAGGTCCGGCAGAAGACGATCTCCTCCCGCACCGCGACCAGGGCGGCGGCGAGAGCGCGCGCCTCCGACTCCGGCACTCTCAGGAGGTGGTAGGTCAGCCGCTGGGCCGTCTTCGGACCGATCCCGGGGAGGCGGGCGAACGCCTCCACGAGACGGCTCACGGGCTCGGCGACGAGCGACGACATCGACCCGGACGGTCTCTACATGCCGGGCAGGCGCAGCCCGCCGGTCACGGCCGCCATCTTCGCCTCGGCCAGCTCGCGGGCGGCCCGCAGCGCCTCGTTGACGGCGGCGACGACCAGGTCCTGGAGCATCTCGAGGTCGTCGGGATCGACTGCGGCCGGGTCGATCTCGATCGCCGTCACCTCCTGGCGCCCAGTGGCGGTCACGGTCACCGCCCCTCCACCCGCGGAACCGGTGACGGTGGCGGCCGCCAGCTCGTCCTGGACCCGAGCCATGTCGCGCTGCATCTGCTGGGCCATCCGCTGGAGGTTGGCGAAGCTCATCCCGTGCCCCTCGTCGCTCTGCCGGCCGCCCGCGGCGACCGCTGGATCGGCAAAGTCTGCGCCATCGGGCCGCCGGGCGCAGGCCCCACCGGGTCAGTCGACCTCCGGCACCGCCACGATGTCGTCGCCCCAGACCTCGCGTGCCGCCAGCAGCACGGCGGCCGCGTCGGCGTCGGCCGGCGCGACCGGGTCGGGCTCCACGTTCGTCGCCACGCAGCGCACTGCCACCTGGCGGCCGAGGACGGCAGAGAGTCCCTCCTCGAGGGTGGGCCGGCGGCGATCGGCCACGTCGCGCAGAAACTGCTGGCTCTCGGGGAAGCCGAGGGTGACCAGGTCGCCGTCGACGGCCACGGGCCGGCATGCCTCGATGAGCGGTTTGGTGGGTGGATGGCGACTGACGACGGCGACGATCTCGGGCCAGCGCCGCCGCACCCCGTCCAGGGTGAGCACGCCCGCCGCGGGCAGAGCGGCCGCAGGGGCGGTTGCTGCCGCGGAGGTGACCTCGGACGGGGGGCGTTCCGCAGAGGTTCGAGCAGGGCGCCGCGCCCGGGGCTCCGTGGGGCCTGGTGGCCCGGGAGGGCGAGACGGCCCCGGGCCGTCGCGTCGTTCGAGGGCTGCTGTTCGCTGCTGGGGCGCGGTCTCTGTCGCCGACGCCGGAACCGGCGACGGAGCCGGCTCGACAACGGGCTGCGCTGATCGGGCGACGGGCCCTGCCGGGACCTCGATCGGCTCGTGGGTGAGCAGGGCAAGCTCGAGCTGGAAGCGGATCCCGCCCGGTCCGGTCGCCGCGGGGTCGATCGCGGTCAGCCGGCGGGCCGAAGCGGCGAGCGCCGTGGCCGGGATCGCGGCCAGGCGCGCATCGGCGGCCGCAGCTCCACCGGCCCCGAGCGCGGCCCTGAGCGCGGCCCGGGTGGCCTCCACCGCCTGGTCGGCGAAGGAGCGCAGGTCTCGGCCCTGCTCCTCCACCCGGTCGAGGATGGCGATCCCGGCCGGAGCGTCGCCGGCGACAAGGGCGGCGACGAACGCCGCGACTGTCTCCGCGTCGGCCAGCCCGAGGAGCTCGCGGACGGCCTCAGCGGTCAGCCGGTCGCCCCCGGCCGAGAGGAGCTGGTCGAGAATCGACTCGGCATCGCGCATGGCGCCGTCGGCCAGGCGCGCGATCAGCTCGACCGCGTCGGGGTCGGCCGCCTTCTCGTCCGCCTCGAGGATGCGCTGCAGCTTGCCCTCGATGAGCGGCAGCGGCAGCAGCCGGAAGTCGAAGCGCTGGACACGCGAGAGGACGGCAGGCCGCACCTGGCTGCTGTCGGTCGTGCAGAAGACGAACACGACGTTCGGCGGCGGTTCCTCCAGCGTCTTGAGAAGGACGTCCCAGCCCTCCCGGATGCGCTGGACCTCGTCGACGATGAACACCTTCGTGCGCAGGTCGGACGGGGCCGTGCTGATTCGCGGCAGCAGCTCGCGGATGTCGTCGACCCGGTTGTTCGAGGCGGCGTCGAGCTCGACCACGTCGAGCGCCCGGCCCTCGCGGATGGCGGTGCAGGAGGGACAGCGGTCGCACGGCTCGCCGTCGACCAGGTCCGGGCAGTTGAGGGCCTTGGCCATGATGCGGGCGACCGACGTCTTGCCCGTCCCGCGCGGCCCGACGAACAGGTAGGCATGAGACGTCCGACCTGTCCGTACCGCGGCCTGGAGGGTGGCCACGACCGGCGCCTGGCCGACGACCTCGGCGAAGGTCTGAGCACGCCAGCGGCGGTACAGAGCCTGATGGGCGGCGCCCTGGGTCACGACGCTCCTGCGACTGCTGCTTCGTGGAGTAAGTGTGCCGTGCACCCTCCGTCGATCGAGCCCGTCCCCGCGCCCACCAGGACGGGCGACTCAGACCAGGCCTTGCCGCGGCACCCGGCGAGCATCGCTTAGCGCTGCTTCCTTCCGGACCTGACGCGGTTCACGAGTCGTCGCTGCGCGG
>JAGDMV010000192.1 GCA_017860675.1 Chloroflexota bacterium | reverse complement strand
GCTCTTCCTCGGCGCGGCTTCCCCGGGGCCATCCGGCCGCGCATACTGGCCCCCGATGAGCCAGCCCGCTCCCGTTCTCGAACCCTCGCTGCGCGAGTCGCTCGACCGCGTCCTGGCCCTCGCCGCCGACCTCGCCGGCGCCTGGAGCGCCCGGGCCCGGGCCTCCACGACCATGGCTCGCGAGCGGGCGATCGTGCGCCTGTTCGGGGTGGCCGGGGTCGACCGGACCGGCCTGCCCCTTGCCTCGGCCGTGGTGGAGCGGGGGATCGCCGCGAACCGTGATCGCCTGGCGGCCGGCATCGCCCTGCCGTTCGCCGTCGCTCTCGGCGAGTACGAGCTGCCACCCCAGGCCCTTGCCATGGACGTGGCCTCGGGCGCGATCGACCTCGCCCTGGAGGCCGAGCTGCTCCGCCTGCCGGAGCGCCGGGCAACGGCCGAGGTGGAGGCGCGTCGGCTGGTCCGGGCCGCGCTCGACCGCATCGACGACAACCGGACGGCCCGCCGCGAGCTGCTGGACGTCCTCGGCGAGCAGCCACGACCCTGGGTGGCGGCCTCGCTCGACGTGCGGAGCCTGGACGTCGCCCCCGATTCGGCCGAGGCGTTCATCAAGGCGGGTGCTGACGTCGTCCGGGTCCACACGCCGGCGGTGCGCGAGCTCGTCCTCCAGCTGGCGGATCGGGGCGTGGAGCAGCACACCCGGCATCTGCGCGATCCGGAGGAGCCCAACGAGGACCCGGCCACCATCCCGGCCGGCGCCCAGCGGGCCCTGTCCGTGCTCCGGGCCAGGCTCGACGAGGCCGGCGCCGAGGCCGGCCGCTACGCCTGGCTGGCGACCAGCGCGTCGGCCCTGGCCGCGCCCGAGCAGGCGATCGTGGCCGCCCTGGAGCGGGTCGACGCGGTGGAGGCGGACCCGCTGGCCGAGATCGTGGCCGGCGGGGTGGATCCCGATCGGGCGCTCGCCGACCACTCGTTCCTGCGCCGCCTGCTGGCCCGGGCGGGCACGACCGTGATCGTGGGCGCCGGCCCGCTCGTGGTCGCGCCCGACCTGGCCCGCGGGGTTCCCTCCGACCCGCCGACCCGGGCCGGCCGGGCCTTCGCCATGCAGGCCCTGGCGATTGCCCTGGCCCGGGCCGACGGGTTGCGGCCTGAGCAGCTGCTGGCCGGCGCGTTCGTTCCCTGGCTGGCCGAGGAGCGCGACGCGACGACGCAGGCCCTGGCCGCGGTCCTCGTCCGCCGCGCGGCCTGGCCCGAGGTGGGCCTCTTCTTCGACGAGCCCGACCTCGCCGGCCGGGCGCGGGCCCGCTGGCCCTTCCTGCTCGCCCTCGGCCTGACGGTCGCCGGCGAGGGATCGGTCGTCGGGCGCCGGGCGACGGTCGCCGAGCTTCCGGCCCTGGCCGAGCAGACCCTGGCCGCGGCCTCGGTCGCGGCAGAGCTGGCCGCGGCGCGGGGCGCGTCCCGGGCGGCCAAGGCAGGCCCGGTGCAGGCCCAGTCGGGCGGCCTGCTGGCGGCTGCGGAGATCACGCTGCGGCGCCTGGCCGACGACGGCTGGCGGACGGTGCTGGGCGAGCCGCTCGGCGGGCCGGGCCGTGACCGGCTTGGTGCCGACGCGGTCGTCGAGCGCTCGGAGTGGTTCGACCCGTTCGAGCTGGAGCTGGCGGCGGACCGGAGCACCTCGGCCACGCCCCAGGCCTGGGCGAAGCAGCCGACCGGCCGGTGGGGCGGATCGCCCTCGAGGCACTCGCTGATCGAGCCGAGGCCGGCGTCGCGGAGGTGGTTGGCGAACGGCTCCAGCACCTCCCGGACCTCCTCGACGGTGGCGCCGGTCCGCCGCAGCGCGTCGCAGTAGGGCCCGACCAGCCAGGTCCAGGCCGTGCCCTGGTGGTAGGCGCCATCCCGAGTGACCCGGTCGCCGCCGTAGCGCCCCAGGTAGGCCGGGTCGTCGGGTGCCAGCGAGCGCAGCCCGCCGGGCACGAGCAACGCGCGCGTGCAGGCGTCGACGACGGAGCGGGCCTGTTCGGGCGCGAGCAGCGGCTCGGGCAGCGCGAGGGCGATCAGCTGGTTGGGGCGGAGGGCCAGCTCGTCGCCGTCGGGACCGTCGACCACGTCGGCGCAGTAGCCGAGCTCGGGGCGGAAGAAGCGGGCCCGGAAGGATGTGGCAGCCCGGTCGGCGGCCGCATCGTAGCGGTCGGCGTCGGCGGCGAGGGCGGCCCGGTCGGCGGCGTCGGCGCCTCGTCCGGCATCAGCGCCCCTTGCACCCCCGCGCGCCTGGCAGAACCCCGCCACGGCCCGCAGCGCGTGGATCCACAGCGCCTGGATCTCGACCGGCTTGCCACGCCGCGGCGTCACCACCCACTCGCCGGCCTTGGCGTCCATCCAGGTTAGCTGGTAGCCGGGGGCACCCTCGCGCAGCAGCCCATCGGACGGGTCGACCCCGATGCCGAAGCGCGTCCCGGCCAGGTGTCGCTCGACGATCTCGCGCAGGACCGGCAGGATCTCGGTCACCAACCCCTCGTCGCCGGAGGCGTCGCGGTAGGCCTGCACCGCGTGGACGAACCAGGGCGAGGCGTCGGCCGTGTGGTAGCCGGGCTCGGCTCGCTCGGCGTCGGCGAAGTTGTTCGGCACCAGGCCATCGCGGACCCAGGCGGCGAAGCTCCGCAGGATGGCCGCGGCGTCGTCCGTCCGTCCGGTCGCCAGGGCCAGTCCCGGCAGGGCGATCATCGTGTCGCGACCCCAGTCGTTGAACCAGGGGTAGCCGGCGATGACGGAGGTGCCGGGCCGCTTCTCGCCGGGGATCCGCCGCCGGACGATGAACTGGTCGGCGGCCAGCACGAGCTGCTGGAGGAAGGGATCGCGGTTGGCCGCTCCGGCGCGGTCGATCAGCCCCGCCAGCCGCCGGCGCTCGGCCTCGAGCAGCGCGTCCGGCCTGAAGCCCGCCGTCACCGGCTCGCCATCGACCGCCAGGAGCAGGGCGGCGGTCTCGCCCGCTCGGAGCTCGAAAGCCAGCGTGCCCGGGGCGAAGAGGTCGGAGCGGTCGGGCAGGCCGCGCTCCGTCTCGACCCGGTGGCGGAGGCCGCGCAGCCACTCCTCCTCCGGGAGGAACGTGGCCCCGGGGGCGAGGACGCGCAGGGCGGCCGGGGCGCCCGGCCATGTCGCCAGCAGCGAAGCACCGGCACCTTCGATCGTGACGCGGGGCGGCCGGTCGTCGCCCGGGCGGACGTCGTGGTGGTCGCGGCAGGTGAGCAGGGGTCGGACGCGCAGCCGCGCCGGCGCGTCGCCCGGGGAGCGGCGCAGGGTCCAGGTCACCACCGTGGCGTTTGCCCCGTGGATCATCCACGCCCGCTTCTCGAGCAGCGCCCCGCCGACGGCGAGCTGCCAGGTCGGAATGGTTCCGTCGAGGGCGAACGACTGGAGCCGCCGCCAGCCGTCGGGCCGGAGGAGGGGCACCCCCGCCGGTACCTGGTCGCCGGCCCACTCGAAGCTCGACAGCGGGGTGGTTCGGCCGTCCAGCTCGAGCTCCTCGTCCAGCCCGCCGACCAGGACCGTCCGCGCGACCGGCGGCTCGAGCGCGGCCACGAGGTAGCCGTGGTAGCTGCGGGTGGGTGCGCCGGCCAGGCTCATGGCCGCGTAGCCGCCCAGCCCGTTGGTGATCAGCCACTCGCGCCCCAGGGCGGCCTCGGGGTCGCCGCAGGTCTCGCGCCCGAGGCTGACGAAGGGGCTGTAACGATCCCGGGCGCTCATGCGTCTCCTCGGCGGACGGCAGCTGCCGCCGACATCATCGGCCACCCGCGGCCGGGGCGTGGGGCGTGACCTCCGGCACTGGCGTGCGGGACCGGAACGGCGGACGCTGCGCCCGACGGGGAGGTTCGAGCGATGGCGACGGAGCTCGCGGGCGCACCCGGATCGGCCGGCGCGGCCGAGGACGTCTACGCGCGGCCCACCGAGCGGCTTCCCTGGGTGCAGCTGCTCCAGATCTCGATCTACTGGTTCGGGATCAATGCCATCTGGGGCGGCTGGGAGGTCCTCAACCAGGAGAAGGTCCCCGCCCTGTTCGGCGAGAACATGGCCGGCCGGGCGATGGTCCCAATCGAGCTGCTCGCGGCGCTGGTGGCCATCGCCGTCCAGCCGACGGTCGGCTGCATCAGCGACTACACGATGAGCCGCTGGGGCCGGCGCAAGCCGTACATCGCCATCGGGGCGACGCTCGACGTGTTCTTCCTCCTGGGGATCGCCACGGCGAACACGCCGATCGTCTTCATCGCCTTCCTGCTCGCCCTCGAGTTCAGCTCCAACTTCGCCCAGGGCCCCTTCCAGGGCTACATCCCCGACCTGGTCCCGGAGCCGCAGGTGGGCCTGGCGAGCGCGCTCGTGGGGACGATGTCCACGCTCGGCGTGATCGGCGGGGTGCTCTTCCTGTCGTTCGGCTACCGGCTGGGGGAGGACTTCACCATCCCCGCCCTCGTCTTGGGCGGCGTCGAGTTCGCGACGGCGATGGCCACGGTCATCCTCGTTCGCGAGGGCCGCCAGGCGAAGCCGCGCGAGGGCCGCTCGTGGCTGCAGATCGCGCTGGGTGCCTGGGGCACGGACATCCTCCGCGAGCGGAGCTACGTCTGGCTGCTCGTGTCGCGCTTCTTCCTGATGGCGGCCGGGGCCTTCGTCGCCAACTGGGCGATCATCTGGATGGAGCGGGCCCTGGGCTTCGGCTCGGACGAGAAGGGCACGTGGGTCACGGTCATCCTCGGCGCCACCGCCGTCTGCACCGCGATCTCGACGATCCCGGCGGCGAAGGTCTCCGACCGCGTCGGCCGCAAGCCGGTCATCTGGGTCGGGGCCGCCGTCGCCGCGGTGGGCACGGCCGTCTTTGCCTTCGCCCCTGTGATCGAGGTGGCCCTGGTCGGCGGGGTCCTCGTCGGGATCGGCAGCGGCATGATCCTGGCGGTCGACTGGGCGCTGCTCTCCGAGCTGGTGCCGAAGGCTTCGTCGGGTCGCTACATGGGCATGAGCAACCTGGCCAGCGCGCTCCAGGCGGTGATCGCGGTCCTGTTCGGCGGGCTCGTCCTGGACATCGTGGCCAACGGCTTCTTCGGCGTGTCGGCGGACTTCGCGGCCAGCGCGCGCTGGGCGATCGGCATCGGGGTCCTCTTCTACCTGGCCGGCTGCCTGCTGCTCATCCCCGTGCGCGAGCCGGAGCGGCGGGGGACCCCGAGCGGGGCGCTCGGAACGCTCGGCGGGGCGGGGTAGGGCAGGACCTGCGCGCCATCGGCGGAGCGAAGGGCCGTGCTGAAGGGCTCCCGGCCGGCCTGCGGCGACGCGTCTCGGCGGCGCCACGGCGCTGCCCGCCTCTGGCACCATCGCTTCGTCATCGCTGATCGA
>JAGDMV010000191.1 GCA_017860675.1 Chloroflexota bacterium | reverse complement strand
TCTTCATCCCGCTCCGGGTGATCGCCTGGCCGCTTGTCGGGCCGGTGCTCGACGCGCCCGTCGCCGCCGTCGCCTCGTTCCTCCTCGTGGTCGCGCTGGCGGCGTGGCGCCTGCGGGCGGCCGGCAGCCCGGAGCGCGCCGGCGTCCGCTGGCTTGTCGTGGTCCTCGCGACCTGCACGCTCCTGCTCGCCTTCGTCGCCAGCGGCCTGGCCAGCGTGACTCCGCTCCCGGTCGACCACTACCACGCCTTCGTGGACCCGGCGACGGTCCTCCTGGTCGGCATCGGGGCGGCCGCGCTGTGGCGTGCGGACACGATCGCGCGGGCCACGGCGGTGGTCGCGGTGGCGATGCTGGTGGCCTGGAACCTGGCCCACCTGCCGCCGGCGGTCGCGGCCGACGGGGGCTGGCCGGCGGCGCGGGTCGCGGGCGACCGGCTGGCGGCGCTGGCCGGCGGGCGGCCGATCGCCCTGCTGGGCATCCCCGACTTCAAGCCGACGACCGCCTACGGGTACCCGCTCGTCCGGGCGGGCCTGGAGCCTGTCGACCCCGGCCACGCCTCGGTGCTCGCGGTGCTGTGCGACGACACCTTCACCGCCGTCGTGGGCGCCCCGTGTGGCGGCCCGGCCGAGGAGCGCGCCGTCGCGGCGGTGGCCGGCTCCTGGTCGCTGCTCGAGCGCTTCAGCCCGGCGGTCGGGCGGACCCTGTCGGTGTACGAGCGGGACGGCGGCAGCTGAGGTCGGTTGACGGGCGAGCGGGACTCGGGCGGTCCGAGGTCAACAAAAGCGAACGCCGGCTCCCCAGTCAGCCGGCGTTCGCTGTCCCCGAGACCGGAAGGGGAGGGCGCCTTCCGGGACGGACGTGGTGATCAGGTTCGGCCGCTCGGCTCCCTCGGCGGAGGCCGGTGCGGGCGACTTCCGGCGACCCGGCGCTCGAGGCTCCGGACCGGGCTGGCCGACCCCACCGCCGGGCGCGGCGCGCCGAGCTGGCGGGGGAGGGCTCGTTCTGGCAGGGACGCCAGCCGGCCGGGCGGCGGGGCCACCGGGCGGGCGAAGCGGCGCATCCGAACCGCCAGGTAGTACTCCATGATCTGCCTGACCTGCGGCTCCCCGAGGGTCTCGTCCGCGCGCAGGGCGTACTCCACGCGGGCCGTCGGGTTCACCGTGATCCCGCTGGCGACCACCCCCAGGTACTGCGGGGCGTCGGCGTCGTCGCGGATCTCCCGCAGGCCGCGGGCAAGCTTGGTGGCCGTCCCGAGCGAGGGGGTGCGGTCGCCGCGGACCAGGCGCGAGATCGTGGAATGGTCGACGCCCGATGCCTGCGCCAGCTGTCGCTGGGACATCTTCTTGGCCTTGAGCTGGGCTCGCAGCCACTCGTTGAAGGGTCGTCCGATCTGTGCGGTCATCCCGGTTGGTGGGCTCCCATGCCGGCGTGGGCGCCGGACGCTTGAGGCCACTATCGGGACCGGCGGGCGATGGGGGTATGACCCGTTGGTACCGGCATGTGTCGCCGGTCGGCGAGGCGGCTCGCGCGGGGCTCGAGCGTGTGGTCGGCCCCTGCCGCCCCCTCTCAGGCCGGTGCCGCGAAGGTTCCGGGCGGGGCCGCCGGGATGCGGCCCTCGCCGCGGGGCTTGGGCGACAGCACCCAGGCGATCGACCCGAAGACGATGATCGAGAAGACGCTGATCGTCCGGTCGAGCAGCGCGATGGCCGTCGCCTCGGCCAGGGGCACGCCGTAGACGAGGGTCAGGATGCCGACCATCCCCGCCTCGACGATGCCGAGGCCGGCCGGGCTCAGCGGCACGGCCGTGAGGAGCGAGCCGATCAGGGCGACGAAGACCGCCCCCGAGAGGCCGAGCGACACGTCCGGGAAGTCGAGGGCGGCGACGACCAGGTAGAGGCGCATGGCCTCGGTCCCCCAGATCAGCACGGTGAGGACCAGCAGCCGGGGGAGGGCTCGCCAGCCGATCGCCCCGAACACGCCCTCCTCGAAGCGGTCGTAGATCTCGATGATCCGCGCCTTGCGCGGCAGCGGCAGGGCGATGAGCACGGGGCGGCCGAGGTTGCGCAGGAACAGCAGGCCGAGGGCGAGCGCGACGACGACCGCGATGCCCAGCCCGGCGACGACCTGGATCTCGGGCGGCAGCCCACCGCGGAAGCTCCAGAAGCCGGCAGCGAGCCCGAGGATCACGATCACGAACAGGTCCAGGACGCGCTCGATGACGATCGTCCCGAAGGTGCGCGACATCGAGGCGTCGCTGTTGATCTTGAGCAGGTAGGCGCGGTAGACGTCGCCCAGCTTGGCCGGGACGATGCAGTTGACCAGCCACGAGAGGAACAGGATCTCGGTCGCGTCCTTCGTCGGGCAGTAGAAGCCGGTGCCGCGCAGGAGCAGCGCCCAGCGGTAGCCGCGCACTGGGAAGCCGAGGTAGAAGACGGCGAAGGCGGCGAGGACGAGCAGCGGGTTGGCCGCCGCGATGAGCGCGGGGACCCGCTGCAGCTGCTGCCAGTTCAGGGCGACGAAGATCAGGATGATCACCAGCGGGACGGCGATCGAGATGATCGTCCGCGGCTGGCGCAGGCGGCGGCCGAGCGACAGCTGCTCGGCGGTGACCTGGGCCTCGGCCTCGCTCACCGGCCGGCCTCGTCGGGACCCGTCGCCCGGTCATCGCCGGCGCCCGAGGTCCCCGGCACGATCGCGCCCGTCTCCGTTCGCGCGGGCCGAGCCACCGGCCGCTCCCGCCCCCGGCCGCGGAGGCGCTGCACGACCTTCGCCGCCGGCGTCACAAGCCGGACGAAGTAGGTCGCCCGGCCCGGGAGCACCTCGGCGCCCCGCAGCGCCGCCAGGAGGCCCTCCGGGGTGGACGGATCGCCGCTCATCTTCGTCGACGCCACCCCGATCTCCAGCACCGTGTGGGCGTCCGAGACGGCCACGCCCGGCAGGCCGGTCGCGCGCGCGAACTCCAGGGCTCGCTCATTGCCGTCGCCGACCATGATCCGGGCATTGTGGATCTCGACCCAGTCGACGAGCGGGGCCAGCGCCTCGAGGCTCGCCGAACGCGCCAGCGAGCCGCGGTAGCTGTCGAACGGGTGGGGGATCCCGACCAGGGCGCCCTGCTCCCGGGCGGCGGCGATCGCCTCCACCGGCGACAGGCCGGGCGGGATGGCCTCCGCCAGGAAGACGCAGATCAGGTCACCCTCGGTAGTCTTGACCTCCTCGCCGACGAGGACCGTGAGCCCTAGTGGGGCCGCATCGCGCGCGGCCAGCGCGCCGTCGATCCGGTCGTGGTCGGTGATCGCCAGGTGGGTGATGCCGCGCGTCGCCGCGGCGCGCACCACGGCCCCGGGATCGGCCAGCGAGTCGAAGCTCGCCCTCGTGTGGCAGTGCAGGTCCACGTAGGCGAGGCCGGGGGCTCGCCCGGGGCCGGACATCAGATCTGCTGGACCAGGGACTTCTTGTAGAAGTCGAAGTGCTCGAGGGCCAGCCCCGTCCCGATGGCGACGCAGTGGAGCGGGTTCTCGGCCACGTGGCAGGGCACGCCGGTCACCTGCTTGAGGAGCTCGTCGATGTTGCGCAGCAGAGCGCCGCCGCCGGACATGACCATGCCCCGGTCGATGATGTCCGACGACAGCTCGGGCGGGGTCTGCTCGAGCACCGAGCGGACGGCGGCCACCAGCTGCTGGAGCGGCAGCTCGATCGCCTCGGTCACCTCGGAGCTGGTGATCGGG
>JAGDMV010000190.1 GCA_017860675.1 Chloroflexota bacterium | reverse complement strand
ACAGCTCGGGCAGACGACCATACGCCGCGCGGCCTCCAGCATCATCGGCGGACAGACCTGGATCCTTCGTGCAGCGTACCCGACACGGCCCCGCCGGGGACGGCAAGCGGGACATGCTGCCGGTGCGCTGCCTTGTCCCGGGTCCGCCGGCCGGCCGGGCCCCGCTTGGGCCGGTGGTCCGGCGCCGCCTCAGTCGCCGCCGGCGGTCCGGCGCGGCCCCTCCGGCGTCCATTCGTAGCCGGCCCACGGGTCGTAGTCCGGGTCGAGCGGCTCCTGGGCCGGCCGGAGCTCCGAGGGAACCTGCTCGAGGTTGACCCGGATCCGGGTCCAGGTGGTGGAGCGGCCGCGCATCGCGTCGACCAGCACGTCGTGTGGCCGGAGGTGCGGCCAGACGTCCGGGTGGCGGGCCTTCCAGCGGGCCAGGCCGGCCAGCGCCTCCTCCTGGGTCGCTGCTCGTCCGATCTCGACCAGCGGCTTCGTCGGCATCCGGCGCTTCGAAGGCTGGACGCGGGGAGGCTCCTCGTCCCCCTTTGCATAGTTGGGCGGCCAGGGCGCATCGGTCATCCCGGCCGCAGCCTGGCGGTCGGCCAGCTCGAGCAGCGGCTCCAGCGACCCGAGCGTCTCGTCGATCGCGGCGCCGGCGTCGCCTCGCTCGGCGACCAGGCCGGGGACGGTGGCCAGGGTGAAGTCGCCCAGCTCGATCGAGTCGAGCTCCTCCCAGCGGAAGGGGAAGCTGACCCGCGCGTCCGGGGTCGGCCGCACGGAGTACGCCGAGGCGACGGTCCGGTCCTTGGCGTTCTGGTTGTAGTCGAGGAAGACGCCGTGGCGCTCCTCCTTCCACCAGCGGCTGGTTGCGATGTCCGGCGCCCGGCGCTCCACCTCGCGGGCGAGGGCGAGTGCGGCCCGACGGACGTCGGTGAAGCCCCAGCGGGGTTCGATCCGGACGTTGACGTGGATGCCGCGCGAGCCGGAGGTCTTCGGCCAGCCGATCAGGTTGAGGTCGGCGAGCACCTCCCGGGTGACCGCCGCGACCGCCCGGACCTGCTCCCACGGCACTCCCGGGACGGGGTCGAGGTCGACCCGCAGCTCGTCGGGATGGTCCAGGTCCTCGGCCCGGACCGGGTGCGGGTTCAGGTCGAGGCAGCCGAGGTTCGCCACCCAGGCGAGGCCGGCGGCGTCGCGGAGGACCACCTCATCAGCGGTTCGACCGGATGGGAACGACAGCTCGACCGTCTCGATCCAGGCCGGCCGGTGTGCGGGTGCCCGCTTCTGGAAGAAGAACGGTCCGCCGGCACCGTCGGGGAAGCGCTTCAAGGCCATGGGCCGGCCGCCGCAGCCGCGGAGCGCCCCGTCGGCCACGGCCAGGTAGTACCGGACGAGGTCGAGCTTCGTGTGGCCCGGCCCGGCGAAGAAGACCTTGTCCGGGTTGGTGACCTTCACCTCGCGGCCGGCGACGTGGAGGATCTCGTGGCGTGGCGGCATGTCCGCAAGGATAGAGACGTCGCGGCAGCAGGCCCGTCGCGACCACCTCGTCTCCCGCCCGATCCTGCGGTCCGTTCGCTATGCACCCAGCTGCATCGCGTCGAGGAGAGCACAGCGTCCCTCGCCGCACGCCCTCCTAGCAGCTGAAGTCGCCGGCGACCTCCGAGCCATCGGGCAGCCGGCCCGTGAACGTGCCGTCCCGCGCCCCTGCCCCGAGCTCGACCGTCACCGAGCCGTGCTCCAGCGAGACGTCCGTCCCGCCGTGGCGCCAGTCGATCACGGTCGACGCGTCACCGAAGATGCCGCCGCTGGCGACCGGCGAGGCATCCGAGCCGCCATACGGGTGCCGGCCCACGAGCAGGCCGAAGTACTCCGCCCCGTTCGGGTCGCCGATGTTGACCGCGAGCCAGGCGCCGCCGGACGGTCGCTCGCACCAGCCTCCGGTGAACCGGATCGGCTCCCCTCCGCCGACCGTCAGGCTGGCCCGGGCGCTGCCGCCCGTGAACGAGGCGGCAGGAAAGCTGGCGTCGAGCGTGGCCATCGGCGACGGCGAGGCCGTCGCTCCGCCGCAGGCCGCCACCAGGAGGGCGACGCCGAGCCAGCCCGCGGCAGCAGTGAACCGGTGCCCCCTGGCGCCGCCGGTACCCCGCTCGCGATCCGGGCGCCGGAACCCGCCGACGGCCGCCACGCAGTCCTGCCCTGCTGGCGTCAGAGCGCCCCGCCCGCTGCCGGCGGGGCGTCGGCCTCGGCCCCGGCCGATCCTCCCGTTGCTGTAGTCCGGGCAAGGTAGTCCTCGACCAGCAGCAGGTTCGATTCCTGGGCGCGCTGCACGGTGCGCAGCAGCGCCGACATGCTCGATTCCTCTTCGAGCTGCTCCTTGAGGAACCAGGCCATGAACTGCTCGCCGACGAGGTTGCCCTCCTCGCGCGCGATGCGGGCCAGGTTGGTGATCTGGCCGGTGACGCGCTTCTCCTGGGCGAGGGCGAGGGCGACCGGCTCGGCCGCATCGGCGAAGCTGGTCTTCGGCGCCTCGATACCAGGGATCGTCACGTCCTCGCCGGCGTCAAGCAGGTACTGGACGAGCATCATCGCGTGGTTGCGCTCCTCGACCGCCTGCCGGTAGAAGAAGCCGGCCAGCTGGGGGAGCGTCTCGGCGTCGTAGTACACGGCGAAGGCCACGTACTGCTGCGACGCCGAGAACTCGTTGGCGACCTGGGCGTTGAGCGTCTCGGTGAAGCGCGACATCGGGTCCTCCGGGAGGTGATCGGCAAAGTCCCGCATCCGTGGGGTTGCCGAGAGTGTACCGGGCCGTGGGATACTCGCCTCATGCCGGCCCGGTGGCGCCAGCCCTTGGTGCGTCTGCTGGCAGTCGCGATCGTGGTCATCGTCGCGGGCGTCTTCCACGCGGTCGCCGTGGACGGCCTGCCGATCGACTACGACGAGGACGACTACCTGCGCGCCGGGAGCCGCTACGCGACGGCGATCAAGGCCGGCGATCCCGGGATCCTCCTCCGCGAGAACTACCGGCCCGAGCACCCGCCCCTCGCCAAGATCGTCTACGGCCTCGCGCTCCTGCCGCTGGAGCCCGCCCCGGAGATCCCGGACCAGCCGACGACCGCGCTGCAGGCTGTCAGCCTGCCGCAGCCGCACCTCGACGTCGCCCGGTGGACGGCGGCGATCCTGGGGATCGCCGAGGCGGCCGCGCTCGCGCTGCTCGACCCGCTCGGTGGCCTCCTCCTCGCGATCAGCACCTGGCAGCTCAAGTACACGAGCCAGGTCATGCTCGAAGCGCTGCCGGCCCTTCTCAGCCTGCTGGCGGTCCTCGCCTACCTCCGGGCCGGCCGTCCCGGGGCAAGCAGCCGGAGGCGGCGCGCCTGGCTGGTCGCTGCCGCGGTGCTCTTCGGGGCGACCTGTGCGGCCAAGTACCCGTACGGGCTGGCCGGCCTCGCGATCGCGATCCACTGGCTCTGGACGAGCCGGCCGTCCGGCCGCTGGCGGCGCCCGCGAGCGCTGGGGGGCTGGGTCGCGCCGGTCGCCGGCTGGCTGGCGCTTGCCTTCGTCTTCTTCCTCGTCTTCAACCCCTACCTGTGGCCGGATCCGCTCGGCCGGCTGCGCGACTCGCTCGCCTTCCACGGTGACTACGCCGGGAGCCAGGCCGTGCAGCAGACCGGCTGGCCGGCCTGGCAGCCGCTCGTATGGCTGGCCGGGTCGGTGCCCTTCCACGGCAACCTCTTCCCGATCGCCTTCGACCTCGG
>JAGDMV010000003.1 GCA_017860675.1 Chloroflexota bacterium | reverse complement strand
CGGCTCGAACCCGAGCGGCACCAGGTTGCGAACGGTCTCGTTCGGTCCGCCCTGGAACATGCCGCAGTCGACGAGAACTCGCGCCTGCCCGGTCTCGAGCAGGAACCGCGAGCCGGTGACGGTGGTGGCGGCCCCGAGGAACGTGAGCTGCACCCGGTCATGGTGCCATGTCGCCACCCGGGCGGCTGGCGGGTGGTGTCGCGGCTACCATCGCGAGGTGAGAGAGCGGCGGTTCGGACGCGAGGTGGTCGGTCGCCTGGCGGGCCTGCTCGTCGGCCTGGTTGCCATCGGTGCGGGCAACGCCGCGATGGCGAACGGCGGCCTGGGACTGGGGCCGTGGCAGGTCTTCCACCAGGGGATCTCGGTCCACACGGGACTCTCCCTCGGGACGATCACCATCCTCCTCGGGATACCGATCCTCGCCCTGTGGTGGCCGCTGGGCGAGCGGCCCGGTTTGGGCACGGTCCTGAACGTCGCCTTGGTCGGCTCGGTAATGAACGTGACCATGCCGGTGCTGCCGACGCCCGGTCCCGACGCACCGGCGGCCCAGCTCGCCCTGATGGCCGGCGGAGTCCTGCTCGTGGGCGTCGGCACGGGTCTCTACCTGGCGGCCGACCTCGGCGCGGGCCCTCGCGACGGGCTCATGGTCGGGATCCACCACCGCTTCGGCTGGTCCATCCGCCGCACGCGGACCGCCATCGAGCTGGCCGTCCTCGCGGCCGGTTTCGTGCTCGGCGGCACGGTCGGGCTGGGGACCGTGGTCTTCGCCCTCGGGATCGGGCCCATCGTGCAGGCTTCGCTGCGCCTGCTCGACCGGGAGGGACGCATCATGCGGCGCCGCGGGCCTGAGCTGGCCGAGAACCTGGAGACCCCCGCGGCGGCCGGCGAGTAAGGCGAGCAGAGGGACGCACAGCCGCGACGCTCGCGCAGCGGGGAAGGCTGGCCGCCGTCGTCAGGGCGGATAGCCCGTGATCTGGCGGATCTCCTCATAGAGCGGCCGAAGCCGGTCGTACAGCCGGAGGTAGACGCGCCGGTACAGCTCGTCGTAGCGGGCGTGGGCCTCGGTGTCGGGATCCCGGACGGAGTCGACCCGGGTCATGTCCGCCACCGCCGCCTCGAACGAGGAGTGGAGCCCCAGGCCGACCGCGGCGTCGATCGCCGCGCCGAGGCCGGAGGTCTCGTGCGTGTGCGGCCGGCCGGTGGGCAGCCCGAACACGTCGGCCGCGATTCCCACCGCGGCGTCGCTCCGCGCGCCGCCGCCCGACACGCGCAGCTCGCCGACCCGCACGCCGGTCCTGCGTTCGCCGCGTTCCAGGCCCTCGCGCAGGGCGTAGGCGAGCCCCTCCAACACCGCCCGGTACAGGTGCGCGCGGCCGTGGACGTCGCCGAAGCCGATCACCGCCCCCTTGGCCTCGGGCCCGGGGATGCGGATCCCGGGCGAGAACGTCGGCTGGAGCATGAGCCCGAGCGAGCCGGCCGGCACGTCCGACACCAGCTGGTCGAGGAGGGCTTCGGCCTCGGTGCCCTGCTCGACGGCCGCCAGCACCTCGGGCTGTCCGAACTGGCGCCGGAACCAGTCGACCAGCCAGAAGCCGCGGTACACCTGGATCTCCAGGCTGTAGGCACCGGGGACGGCGGCCGGGTAGGGCGGGACGAAGCGGACCGCCTCCACGTACCGGCGGTGGGTCGTGTTGACGGTGGCGGTCGTGCCGAACGAGAGTGCCCCGATCTCCGGGGAGAGGCAGCCCGCGCCAAGCACCTCGCAGGCCTTGTCGGCACCGGCGGCGATGAGCGGCAGCCCTGCCGGGATCCCGGTGGCCTCGGCCGCAGGCCGCGTGATCTCGCCCAGGACCTCGCCCGTCGGGACAAGCTCGGGCAGCATCGGCGGCTCGATCGGCACGATCCGCCACTTCCAGCTGGAGGCGGCGGCCCAGCGCCGGGCCTTGAAGTCGAAGGGCACGTAGCCCACCTGGCAGGCGTCGGCGTCCACGAAGCGGCCGACGAGGCGGTGGACGAGGAAGCCGGAGAGGAGCAGGTACTTCGCCGTCCTCGACCACGCCTCGGGCTCGTTGGCCGCGATCCAGTTCGCCTCGGCGTCGGCCTGGAAGGCGCGCACCGTGTCGTGCACCCCGGCCAGCCGAAAGGCGAGCCCGGTCAGGCCGCCGATCGGCGACTGGCCGAGCGTCTGCCGCTCGTCGAGCCAGACGATCGCCGGCCGCACCGGCCGACCGTCGCGGTCCAGGCAGACGACAGTGCCGCGCTGGGTGGTGAGGGCGACGCCGGCCACTCCATCCCGCCTCGCGTCCGGGTCGGCCCACAGCCGCCGGCAGGCCTCCCCGAGCGACGCCCAGTAGAGCTCAGGATCGTTCTCTGCCCAGCCGGCGTGTGGCGAGACGTACGGCTCGATCGGCACCTTCGCCCCGGCCACGAGTGTGCCGCGCGGGTCGAACAGGAGCGCCCGGACGCTGGAGGTGCCGACGTCGATCGCCAGGACCAGGTCTCTGCTCATCGCCGGCTCACCGTCGCCGAGCGCGCCTCGGTCAGCCTGCGTCGGCAGAGCGGTACACGGCCCCGACGGCGCCCGTGCTGCCCGGGGCATAGAGCGGCATGCCGGCCGCGCAACCGGGGCAGGTGGCCGGGCCGGGATCGAAGATGGGGATCTCGGGAGCCCACAAGCCCCGGAGCGGGTAGACCCGCCCGCTCGCGGTCGAGGTGAGCGTCGCCCGACCGCCGGAGCGATCGGCCAGCACCAGGCAGGCGACGATCTCGCCGCCAGCGGCCTCGACTGCGGGGAGCATCGAGACCAGCGACCCGCCGGTCGTCAGGATGTCGTCGACCAGCAGGACCCGCTCGCCCGGCTCGATGCGGAAGCCGCGCCGGAACTCGCGCCGGGCGCTGCCGTCGGCGTCCCGGACTTCCTCGGCAAAGATGCCGCGCACGCCGAGCTGACGGGCCGTCTCGAAGGCGAGGATCACGCCGCCCGTCGTCGGGCCGGCAACGAGGTCGACCAGCGGCCGGCCGTCGTGGTCGCGCGCCTCGGCGGCGAAATAGCCGCAGAGCTCGCTGGTGACGGCAGGGTCCTGGAGGACGAGGAACTTCTCCAGGTAGCGGTCGCCGTGGCGGCCTGATTTGAGCAGGAAGTGCCCGTCGCGCAGTGCGCCTGCAGAACGGAACAGGGCTTCGGTGCGGGCTGCGATGGCGGCCCTGGCGGCGAGCTGGGTGGCGGGCTTGATCGTGGTCATGGCCGCATTCTAGGGTCGCTGCTCCGCCCCATCACGCGAGGCACCGTCACGCCGGGCCCCAGATCGCTCCGCCGGCAAGCGCCCACACGAGGATCGCGACCCAGGCCACCGTCGCCGCCACCTGAACGACCCAGAACGAGCGGTGCTGCGTCTTGTGGCGCATCCCGAAGAAGACGAGCCAGGCTCCCCCGACGCCGCCGGCGAAGCAGAGGGTCCACAGGGTCCGCTCCCGGATCCGCCGCCCACCCCGCTGAGCGGCCAGCTTGTCGTACGCATAGGCAATCGCGGTGACGACGTTGATCGCCAGGAGCCAGCCAAACAGGAGCAGGGTGACGCCGGCGCTCATGGCGATCCCACCCGGGCCGGGCTCACGATGGTTCGCCCTCTTCTTGGTCGCCCGGCTGCGAGATCCCGGCGGCCCCAGACATCGTCGTCGTGCCGGCGACTCCAGCCCGCGTCGCGGTCACGCCGGCCGATCCCTCGCCGCCGTCGTCCTGCGCGCCCGGGCTCGGGGCTCCCGGTCCGCGGTAGCGCGATGGATCGAAACGGTTTTGACGCGGTGCCCGCTGGAAAGTCTCGCCGGCAGCGGGCGCGATCGGCTGGGCGGCAACGACAGCGGCGGCGGCGCACGAATAGCAGGCCGTGGCCGTCGCCTCGTTCACCGAGTGACAGGCGCGACAGGCCCAGCGCGGGGCGTCCGGCGCGACACCGTGATGCGCCCGGAGGTGGCGAGTCGCGAAGCGTCCCAGCGAGCCCTCGGCGGCCGCCTCCGCCGGCCGCAGGAGGACTCCCAGGCAGACGAGGACGCTGACCGCGAAGGTCGCCGCCAGCGCGAGAGTGAGGCCCGCAAGCAGGAAGCTCAGCGCCTCGGCCGGGCACATCGGCGACGCCCTACCCCGCCCCTGCCCTGCCTTACGGGCGGTACTCGGCGCCCCGGGCAGAGGGCGCGCCCGGACGGCGCGGCAGGGCCGTCCCGATCAGCGGGCGGTACGACCCGTGCCCGTCCACGGCGCACTGCCGGCGCAGCTCGTCCACCAGCCGGACCGGCAATCCCGGGTCGGCGAAGATGGCCGTGCCGACCTGGACCGCCACCGCCCCGACCGCCAGGAAGTCGAGCACGTCGTCGAGCCCGGTGATCCCGCCGATGGCGATCACCGGGATATCGACCACCTGGGTCACCTCGTACACGATCCGGAGCGCGACCGGCTTGATGGCCGGCCCGGACAAGCCCCCATACGTGTTGCCCAAGAAGGGCCCAGTCCGGTCGGGCCGCAGGGCCATGCCCGAGAGCGTGTTGATGGCCGACAGGGCGTCGGCGCCGGCCGCGGCGATGGCCGTGGCAATCGGCCGGACGTCGGCCACGTTGGGGCTCAGCTTCACGATGAGGGGCAGCTCAGTCACCCGGCGGACCGCCCGGGTGACTGCCGCGGCCGCCTCGGCGTCGATGGCGAACTGGAGACCGCCCTTGCCAACGTTCGGGCAGCTGATGTTGAGCTCGATGCCGGCCACCCCGGGCACCCCCTCGAGCCGGCGGACGACGCCCACGTACTCCTCGATCGACTCGCCGGCCACGTTCACCAGCACCGGCGTCGACCAGCCGGCCCAGAGGGGCGCGTAGCGCTCGAGCACGGCGTCGACGCCCGGGTTCTGGAGCCCGATCGAGTTGAGCATCCCGGCCGGCGTCTCGGTCACCCGCGGCGGCGGGTTGCCAAGCCGCGGGTTGAGGGTGGTCCCCTTGCAGCAGATCGCCCCCAGGCGGCCGATGTCGACGACGTCCGCGTACTCCACGCCGTAGCCGAAGGTGCCCGAGGCGACGAGCACCGGGTTGGCCAGCACGAGCCCGCGGCCCAGGTCGGCGCGAAGGTCGACCGCCGCCGGGTCGAGCTCGCCGGGGCGCCTCGCCCGTGGCCCGGCCGGGGGTGGGACGAGCGCCGGCCCGCCGAGGGCGGCCACCGGCGGCACCACGGCCGGCGCCGCGACCTGCGGAGGCCCCGGACGGGATCCCTTCGCCGGCTTCGGCCCGACCAGCGCGCTCCTGATGGTCCTGGTCGTCGGCCTGCGCTTCGGCTTCTCGACCGGGCGCTCCTTGCCGGACGTGACGACCCGCTTCTTCGCCTTCACTCCATCACCGCTTCCCGGTCGCTCCCCCGACAGTCGCCTCCCAGTCGATCTCGTCGGCGGCGAAGACCGGGCCCTCGCGACAGACGCGCTGCGGTCCGGCCACGCCCCAGACGGCGCAGCCCAGGCAGGCGCCGACGGCGCAGCCCATGTGCTGCTCGAGTGCCACCTGCAGGAACGCCTTGCGGCGCGCGGCGGGCGAGCCGATCACGGCCGGCCTCCCCCCGCCGCGCTTGCGGCCCAGGGTTGCGACTCCCAGACGGGCCTTGCGACCGGCGGCGAGACGGGCGAGGGCGGCCAGCATCGGCAGCGGTCCGCAGGCGAAGGCCTGGTCGGCCCAGGCCTCGTAGTCGGTGACGAGGTCGGTGACG
Source organism: Chloroflexota bacterium (assembly GCA_017860675.1). GTDB lineage: Bacteria > Chloroflexota > Limnocylindria > Limnocylindrales > CSP1-4 > CTSoil-043. The sequence goes on along the minus strand of JAGDMV010000003.1, from coordinate 19,770 downwards.
AGGCCGTGGTGGCCGACGCTGCCGTCCTCGGTCGCCACCAGGTACTCGACCTCGTCCGGCAGGAGCGAGCTCGGGTAGACCTCGGATGCGGCCCGGCACCCGTATAGCAGCACGACCTGGCGGCCGTCGGCCAGGGCTTCGTCGGCCAGCATGCGGACGTCGGCGACGCCCAGGCCCCCGGCGACGAGGAGAACGTGGCGGCTCCGCGGGTCGAGCTGGAAACCCTGGCCGAGCGGCCCGAGCATGGAGAGCTGCTCGCCGGCCCGGAGGCGGCTCATCCAGGCCGTGCCCCGGCCCACCTCGCGGAAGTGGATCGACAGCACCCCCGTCGCCCGGTCGACCGTGTTGATGGTGAACGGGCGGCGGAGGACGAGCCCGGACCAGTCGCCGGTGCGAACGTGGACGAACTGCCCGGCCCGGGCCGCTGTGGCCAGGGCCGGTGCGTGGTAGTGCTGGAGAAACTGGCCGGGCAGGATCTCGCGGCTCTCGAGGAGCTCGGCGTCGACCAGGCGCATCGTCATCGGCTGGACCGGAGCCCGTGGAGGCGGCGACCGCGAGCCCGCGCCCTGCTAGCGCTCCTGCTCTCCACCCTCGTCGTCGAACTCGGGGGCGACGTGCGGGTAGGCATCGGCGATCGCGTCGGCCACGTCGCCGAACACATCGGTCGGATCGTAGAACTCGACCAGCTCCTCCGGGCTCTCGAGCCGCCGCCACTGCCCGTCGGCATCCTCGGGGACGACCTCGCCGACGAGGCGGCCGTCGGCCCGCAGGGTGAGGCGCTCATCCTCGTCGTCGATCACGATGATGTCGCCGAGGTGCTCGGCCAGCAGGCTGGCGGCGTGCTCGAACTGTTCGACCAGGTTGGCCTCGGAGACCTGGCTCCGCTCCTGGAAGGTGAGCGACAGGTCGTAGAGGCGGTGGGCGGCGCCCTCCGGCGTGGTGGGTGACTCGAGCTCGGCGCCCTGGGTCGCGGCCCACTCGTCGGCCGCCGCGGCGTAGCCTGCGTCGAGGGTGACCGTCTCCTCGGGCGAGATGCCTGCCACCTCGAGCATCTCCTCGGCGCCGGTCGGCTCGGCCGGCAGGCCGGCGGCCTCGCGGGCGGCCTCGGCGAATGCGGCGAACACGTCGGCCGGGTTGTACAGCTCGACCAGCTCGGCGGCGCTTTCGATCACCTCGGTCTCGCTGATCCACTCGCCGGTGACCTCGTCCTGGAAGCGAGCGCGGCTGCGGAAGCTGGAGTCGGGCGCAACCGACAGGTAGTCGGGCTCGTCGTCGATCAGGGTCAGGCCGCCGAGCTCGGCGATCCGGCCGGCGTTCTCATCCAGGAAGCGCTGCAGCTGGGTGGTCGCCTGGACCAGAAACTCGGTCCGCTCGAGGGCCGCACCGCGGGCGAGCGCGCCGAGCAGGTCGTTGCGGTTCACGTCCATGGTCGGGTCTCCTCCCTCAGCCGAGGTACCTGGTCATGTCCGGGCTCAGACGCTCCCGCAGGAACATCGAGTGGTGGCGCTGGAACATCCACTCGCCAGCCCGGTGCCCGATCGCCCGGGCCCCCTCGTCCGCCTCCAGCTTGTCGATCGTGGCGTAGTCGGGCAGGTCCAGGAAGATCACGTTGTCGAAATCCCAGCCGTAGGCCACGTTGTACCAGCCCAGGAACTTGATTCCGAACTTCTCCTCGTACTCCTTCATCTGGCCCTTGAAGAGGGTCTTCATGAAGAACTTGAAGAACGGGTCACGCCCACGCCGGACCGAGAAGAAGGTGGCGAGCACGGGCACGAGGCGAACCTCCAGGCGCGAGTGACAGCGACGCGTGCCGGGTCCGTGAACCTGGCGCGCGGGCGTATTGTCGCACGGGGCCCGCTGGCGGCGATGGCAGCCTGAACCGCGGCCGCGCTGGCCCGGGCTCAGGCGATGCCGCCGCCGTCGACCACCACAGTCGTCCCGGTGACCCAGGCGGCCGCGTCGGACACGAGGTAGAGGACAGCCTGGGCGGCGTCCTCCGGGCGACCGAGGCGGGCAAGCGGCCGGCGTGCCGATTCCGCCAGGAAGGTCCCCTCGTCCACCCCGAGCTGGCCTGCCTCGCTCCGCAGCAGGGGCGTGTCGGTGTCGCCCGGGCAGACGCAGTTGACCCGGATGTTCTGGGGACCGTGGTCGATCGCCAGGGCCCGGGTCATGTTCACGACCGCACCCTTCGAGGCACAGTAGGCGACTGCCTTGTCGCCGCCCTTGAGGCCCCAGCCCGAGCCGATGGTGACGATCGAGCCGCCGCCGCCGCGGGCCATGACCGGCACCGCGTGGTGGGCGGCCAGGTAGACCGACTTGACGTTGACCGCCATCACCCGGTCCCAGTCGGCCGCAGTCGTGTCAACGACGTCGGCCCTGCGGACGACCCCCGCGCAGGCGACGAGGATATCGAGGCCGCCGAGCTCCGAGGTCGCGACCGCGACCATGTTCCGGTTGTCGTCGTCGCGGGTCACGTCGCAGGGAACGGCCATCGCCTGCCCGCCGCGCTCGCGGATCCCGGTGGCGACAGCCTCGGCCCCGGCCAGATCGATGTCGGCGACCAGGACGATCGCGCCCTCCGCCGCCAGGACCTCGGCGGTCGCCCGGCCGATGCCCGACGCCCCGCCGGTGACGATCGTCCGACGCCCGTCGAGCTGGCCCATCGTGTCCTCCTTTCGCGGGAACGGGCCGTTCGCACCGCACCCGGGTGGTTGCCGCGGTCAGGCGGCCTCGAGCCGCACTACCGCGGCATCACGGTAGCCTGATAGCACGGTAACGTGGCCGCAGAGTGCCGCGTCGAGCGCCGCCTCGCCCGAGTCGACGATGAGCGGCCGCCCACCGAGCGCTGCCAGCTTGGCCGCGGTCGCCACGATGATGATGTGCTCGGGGCCGATCGCCCGCACGACCGCCGGCGAGATCGGCTGGTTGCCGCGGCCGAGGATGAACCCCTGGCCACCGATCGGCGTGACGACGATCCAGGCGGGGCCTGCGGCGACCGTCGCCAGCAGCTCCCGCTCGCCGACATCGGCCGCGACGAGCCGCGCCCGCCCACCCTCCTCGGCGAGCACGACGTCGACGCCGACGAGCGTCTTGGGGACGCCGAGCCGCTCGGCAATCGCCCGGACGGTCGTGCCCGGGCCGAGGACATAGCGATCCCCGGGGACGAGCCGCTCGGCGAGGTCGGCGGCGATGCCGGCCATGGTGACGGCATCCTCCGGCGGCGACGGCGACTTGCGGCCCTGGACTCGCCGGCCGGCAGGCACGCGCAGCGTCCCGTACAGGCGTGGGGCGATGCGCCCATCCCGGTAGGCATCCTCGTCGAGGTCGAGCACCTCGCGCTCGATGGTCCGGGGCCGGCCGGCGGCGAGGAACTCGGAGGCGAGCTCGCCGGCCGCAGCCGGGCTCGTCGCGAAGACGGCCGACTGGATCTTCACCCCGGCCGGAATGCCGAGGACGACTCCCCGACCCCCGATCGCGTCGTGCACGTCGCGGGCCGTGCCGTCCCCTCCGGCCACGAGGAGGAGGTCCACACCGTGTTCCACGAGTGCGGCCGCCAGGCGGCGGGTGTCCGCAGCGGTGGTCGGCCCAGGCCCGACCTCGCCCGCCGCCACCGGATCGTGACCCGCCTCGCGGGCCGCCCGCTCCCCCATCTCGCCGGGCGCGGCCAGGATCCTGGGGAGCGGCCGCCCCGCCGGCCACGCCAGGCGCAACCGGAGCAGCGCCTCGACCGCCCGCCGGTTCGCTCCCGGGACGGCCCCGAGCGCCAGCGCGCGCTCGACGGTCGCCGCGCCGTCGCTGCCCTTGAGGCCGACCCGGCCCCCGATCCCGGCGATCGGGTTGACGACCAGGCCGATCGTCGAGCCGCCGGGCACGTCCTGGCCGCGGGCCGCGGGCTCAGCCACCGCCAGGGTCGCCGCGGGGGGCCACCGGCGCCGGATCCGCCACCGCCTGTGTCCCCTCTCCGAAGTACTTGCGCCGGTATGCCCTCCAGGTGATCGCCCAGCGCTCCGGGACGTCGAGCGGCTCGCCGTCGGTCCGGTGGACCGTGCTCCGGTGGGGCGCGGTCCGCACCACCTCGGGCGTCTCGTACGCCTCGTTCGCGACGGTGCGCAGGATCGCCGCGTACTCGTCGAGGTCGGCCCGCGAGTAGGACTCGGTCGGCTCAAGCGTCATCGGCTCGGGAACCACGAACGGGTGGTGGCTGGTCCAGTAGTGGGTACCGAAGTCCGCCGCCCGCACCCCCAGCTCGTCGCTGTGGACGCCGGTATCCTCGGCCAGCCGCTCCCAGGAGTAGCGGACCTGCTCCAGCCGTCGCGCCCCCGGCTCGTACGGGGCGGACGCGCCCCGGATGTCGAGGACCCGCTGCGCCAGGTAGTTGTTGTTGAGGACGGCGATCTCGGCCACCTCGCGCAGGCCCTCGGCGCCGAGGCTCATCGCCCAGGCGTAGGCCCGGACGACGTTCGGCGCCACCCCGTACCAGGGCCGCACCTTGCCGATGCTCAGGGGCCGGTCGTCATCGAGGAAGAAGCGCCCGCCGTCGCGCTCGATCGTCGGGCGCGGCAGGAATGGCGCCAGCTCGGCCGTCACCCCGCAGGCACCTGCCGCCGGCCCGCCGCAGCCGTGCGGCGTGGAGAACGTCTTGTGCAGGTTGAAGTGGCACAGGTCGAAGCCGGCGTCGCGGGCCCGGGTGACGCCCAGGATGCCATTGGCGTTGGCCTGGTCGTAGACGGCGAGACCGCCCGCCGCGTGGACGATGCGCACGAACTCGTCGATCTCGGGGTTGTAGATGCCGGTGTCCTCGGGGTTGGTGATCAGCAGCGCGGCCGTCCGGTCGGACACGGCAGCCTTCAGCGCGTCGAGCGTCGGCCGGCCGAGCACCGGGTCGGGGTGAAGAGTGATGACCCGGTAGCCGGCGACCTTGGCCGCGGCCGCGTTCGACGGGTGGCTGAAGATGGTGGTGACGACCTCGTCGCGCCGCCCGCCCTCGCCCCGCGCCGCGTGGTACGCCCGGACCATGGACACGTTGGCCCAGATCGCGGCCGAGCCGGCCCCCGGCTGGAGGGTGACGCGGTCCATGCCCGAGATCTCGGCCAGGATCCGCTCCAGCCGCCAGGCGATCTCGAGCATCCCCTGGACGGTCGACTCGTCCTGGAGCGGGTGGAGGTCGGCCATCCGGTGACTTCGGACGAGCTGGTCGTTGACCTTGGGCGAGTACTTCATCGTACACGTGCCCTGGCCGACGTCGATGTTGAGGTCGACGCCCAGGTTCTCCTGCGACAGCCGGGCGTAGTGGCGGAGGACATGGAGCTGGGCGAGCTCGGGCAATGCCGGCGGGGTCGCCCTGCGGACGCCCTCCGGCAGGGCGGCGACCGGATCGCCGACGCGCCCCCGGATGCCAGCCTCCACTTCTGGCAGGAGCACTCCTCGAGCCCCGGGGGTGCTCAGCTCGAAGATGATCGGCTCGTCCCAGCTGGCCTGGTGGAAGCGCCGTGGCATCGGCTTCGGCCCGACGGGCAGACCGGGGCCGCCAACCGGCGCGGCCGGCGCATGGCCGCGGTGGGTGACGTGGGCGCGGTCGCCCCCACCCGAATCCGCGCCCTGCTCGCCATCGCCCGGCCGATCGATCGCACCCTGCGCGCTCATCGCAGCACCTCCGCCAGGGTCTCGACCAGCCGGTCGATCTCCGCCTGCGTCCGCACCTCCGTGACCGCGAAGAGCGCTGCCTGGCCGAGCTCCGGGAACTCCCTCGACACGTCCGCCCCGCCCAGGATTCCCCTCCGGAGCAGCGCCCGGTTGACCTGGGCGACCGAACGACCGCCCGGCCCGAAGTCGACCACGAACTCCTTGACATGGTGGCTGCCGGCGAACGGAAGGCGCACGCCCGGCAGCTCACCGAGGCGGGCCATCGCGTAGGCCGTCCGGGCCATCATCGCCTCGCCCAGCTCGACCATCCCGCGCGGCCCCATCAGGGCGAGGTAGACGCCGGCGGTGATGCCCCACAGGGCCGACGCCGTGCCGACCCACTCCTTGCCCTCCTCGCGGATGGCGAAGGAGGTCCGCTCGTAGGCCACGTCGCCGAAGCCGTACTCGCCCTCGACCGCTGTCGGGGCGATGCCGAACAGGCGCGACGGGTACTCCATCACGATCCGCGGGTCGTCGGCCGAGGCGATGAAGCCGCCGTGCCCGCCGCCCCAGTGCTGGTGTATGCCGAGCGGCTGGATGTCGCCGCAGGCGATGTCGGCCCCGAACGACGCGGGCGGCGCGAGCACGCCGAGGGTCGACGGGTCGACCCCGACCACCGCCAGCGCCGCCGCCCGATGGGCTGCGTCCACGATCTCGGCCAGCCGTGTCTCGACGACCCCGAGGAAGGATGGGTTCTCGACGTAGACGGCGGCCGTGTCAGGCCCGATCACGGCTCGCAGCGCCGCCACGTCCAGCAGGCCGCTGGCCGGCTCGAACGGCACGAGGTCGACGGCCAGGTCGGGGGCCACGTAGTCGGCCACCTTCGACAGGCGATCGCGCCCGATCGAGCCGGTGATCGCCAGTCGCCGCCGGCCGGTGAGCCGGGCCGCCATCCGCAGCGCGGTCGCGGTGGCCTGGAAGCCGTCGTAGTTGGGTACGTTGACGACGTCCATCTCCAGCAGCTCGGCCATCATCGACTCGTACTCGAAGAGGGCCTGGAAGCGGCCGTGGTCCTCGTACGGCTCGCCGGCGTAGGCGGTCAGGAACTCGCCCCGGCCGTTGACCTCGTCGCAGACCGCCGGCACGTGGTGGTCGTAGCAGCCGGCGCCCAGGAAGCTGACCAGCTCCCGGGTCGAGCGGTTGCGATCGAGCAGGCCCTCCACGTGGCGGACAAGCTCCGCCTCCGAGCGCAGGGGCGGCGGCAGGTCCAGCGGCCGTCGCAGCCGAAGCCGCTCCGGGATTGCGTCGTACAGATCGTCGGCCGTCGCTGCCCCCACCGCCGCCAACATCGCCTGCTTGACCGCCGCGACGGAGTTCGGGATGTAGGGGTGGACGCCTGCTGGTCGGTCGGTCACGGTGGCCTCCGGGCTGGGAAGACAGTGGGCGAAGGTGGCTCGCGCAGGGCAGGCCTTCAGGTGAGGCCGAGATCGGGCCGGATCCAGTCGCGGCTGGCCAGGCCGCCGGCCAGCTCGCCGCCGTCGATGGGGATGGCCGCGCCGGTGATGTACGCGCCCTCGTCCGAGGCGAGGAAGGCGAAGAGCGAAGCGACCTCGTCCGGCCGGGCGTGCCGCCGGAGCGGGATCTTCGCGTCGGTCGCCGCCAGCATCTCCGGCGTGTACTCGGCCTGCTGCATCGGCGTCAGCACGTAGCCGGGGCAGACCGCGTTGACCCGGACCGTCGGAGCCAGCTCGAGGGCCATCGACCGGGCAAGCAGGATGACTCCCGCCTTCGACGCGTTGTAGTCGGCGTAGAAGGGGTGGCCGACGACGCCGTTCGTCGAGGCGGTCATGAGGATCGCCCCGCCGCCTCCGGCGACCATCCGCCGGGCCGCCTCGCGGGCGCAGAAGAAGACACCGTCGAGGTTGACGGCCAGCACCCGTCGCCACTCCTCGGGGGTGATGTCGAGGAACCTGTGGCGGATGCTGATGCCTGCGTTGGCGACCAGCACGTCGACGCCGCCGACGAGCCGGTCGACCTCGGCGAAGGCCGCTGCGACAGCGGCGGGGTCGGCCACGTCGCAGCTGACGATCCCGGCCAGGCCCGGCAGCTCAGCCTCGACCGCGGCCGCGCGTGCCGCGTCGACGTCCAGGACGACCACCCGCGAGCCCTCGGCCACGAACCGGCCGGCGGTCGCGACCCCGATCCCGCTGAGCCCCCCGGTGACGACGACCCGGCGACCGGCCAGGTCGGGGTGTCGGGCGAGCGAGGGGGTCGAGCCGGTCTGCATCGCGCGTGCTCCTCCGATGGTGCGAGGGCCGCCGAGCGCCACGGAACGCGGCGGCCTGCCGTCAGGGTGAGTATCGCGCGCCGCCCTCCGCCCGGCCGGCCCGTGTCGCGACGCGACCCGTGGAGCGCGCCGCGGCCCCCAAGTCGCGACCTCAGGCCCCGAGCCGCTCCAGCTCGTAGGGCAGCATCCGCCGCCACCACGGCCAGTCGTGCTCCACGTCGTGGCCCCAGAAGTCGACCACGGCCGGGACCCCTTTGGCCGCCAGGATGTCGCCCATCGCCCGGGTGTCCTCGATCACCTCCTCCTCCCAGGGTCCCTGGCCCGCGACCAGGGCGATCCGGGCAGCCCGCAAACGACCGAGGATGGCCTCGTCCTCGAGCCCCGCCAGGAAGAGGATCGGGCTGTTGAAGTAGACCGCGTCGTCCACGTAGTCGCCGATGAAGTGGCGCAGCCGGTACAGGCCGGAGATGGCGACGCAGCCGTCCCACAGGTCGGGCCGCCGGAAGAGGGTCGTGGCGGCGTGGTAGGCGCCCATCGAGCAGCCCGTCGTCCAGGCCGTCGACCAGCCGGTACGCTCGCGGATCCAGGGAGCCAGCTCGTCGGACAGGTGGCGCTGGTAGGCCTCGTAGCGAAGGCCGCGGTCTGCCGGGTGGGCGTCCCAGCGCGACCACGTCTCCCAGTCGAGCGAGTCGACGGCGACGACCCGGACGCGCCCGGCCTCGATCAGGCCGCCCACGGCCTCCACCATGCCGAAGTCGGCGAACGTCCAGAAGCGACCGTCCTGGGGCGGGAAGGCGACCACCGGCCGGCCGTCGTGGCCGTAGACCCGGATGAGCATGTCACAGCCGAGCGCCGGGCTCCACCAGCCGTGGTCCTCGACGTGCACCGTCAGGCGACCTCCTGGATCTCCCGGGCGGCCGCCCGCAACGGCTCGAGCTCCGGCGCCCGCAGGATCCAGCCCTCGTTGCCGATGTTCGAGGCGAAGACGTCGTCGATCCGCTGGTGGAGGACGACCAGGTGGCCGAAGCGGGCGGCGATCTCCGCGCCGCTCAGCCGGTAGCCGCGATCGGACCGGCGGCCCGCATAGAGCACCACGTACGGTCGCTCGGCCGGGAGGCGGGCCGTGCCGGTCACGACGATCTCGGCCCAGGCCCGGTATGCGTCGATGTCGCCGCCGTAATTCCACATGTCCACGGTCAGCCCGCCGGGCTGGCGCATGTTGACCTCGAGGGCGACGATCCGGCCCGGCTGGCGGAAGAACTCGAAGTGGAAGGGCCGCTCGCGGACCTCGAAGGCGGCCAGCACGGCCCGGCCCAGTGCGTCGAGGTCGGGCGGGATGTCGCGGGCGATCCAGTACGTCATGTCGGCCCCGGAGACGACGTCCAGCACGGGCAGGGCGTAGGTCATCGTCACCGCCATGACCACCCGGCCGTCGCGATCGACCAGCCCGTCGAAGGTGACGATCTCGCCCGAGAGGCACTCCTCGAAGATGAAGTCGAACGCCGGCATCGCCCCCAGGAACGCCTCCAGCTCGTCGTCCCGGTCGATCCGGTAGGTGCTCGCGGCCCCGACCCCGACGTCGGGCTTGGCGATGACCGGGTAGCCCACCTCGGCCACGAAGCGGCGGGCCTCGGCCGGCGTGCGGCAGACGCGCCCGCGGGCGACCGCGATCCCGGCCCGCTCGAACACCCGCTTCATGACCGACTTGCGCTTGACCCGGTCGATCACGTCCGGCCGGAGGCCGCGGATGTCGAACGCCTGGCGGAGGGCGGCCTCGGTCTCGAGCCAGTACTCGTTGAGCGAGTCGAGGCGGTCGATCCGGCCGTGGCGGTGGGTGAACCAGCCGAGCGCCCGGACCAATGCGTCAACGTCGTGCATGTCGTCGACGCGGTAGTAGTCGGACAGGGCGGCCTGCAGCTCGGGCCGCAGCGCCTCCCAGGCAGTGTCGCCCAGGCCGAGGACGGTCGCGCCGAGCTCCCGCAGCCGCCGGCAGAACATCGTCATGCTGGGCGGGAAGTGGGGCGAGAGGATGACGATGTTCATGGCGCGGGAGTCTAGCGCGGGCCTGCGGCTCACCGCTTTCGGGCGGCCCGCCGGTCCTTGAGCCGGTACCACTCCCCGACGACGGGCATGAACCACGGCCTGCCCTCGTACGGGGCGGGAACGAGCGGGAAGGGCAGCCTGGCCAGCGCGGGGGCATCGGCGCCGGCCAGCACCCAGCCCATCGTCCGGTCGGCGAGGTACGGCAGCATGGCCACCCCGGAGCCGCAGCAACCGAGGGCGAACGACACTCCGGCGCTCCGCCCAGCGTGCGGCATCCGGTCGACGGTGAAGCCGAGCTTCCCGCCCCAGGCGTGGGCGACCCGGACCCCGGCCAGCTGCGGGTGGACCGCCACCATCTGGCGCTGGAGGGCGCGGGCCATGCTCCGCACCGTCGAGGGCCAGAAGCTCACCCGGCCCCCGAACAGGAGGCGCCGGTCAGGTGTCAGCCGCCAGTAGTTGAGGAAGCTCTTCGTGTCGAAGAACATCCGACCCCGCGGGCTGATCTCGGCCGCCACGTCCTCCGCCAGCGGATCGGTGACGATGATGTAGCTGCCGACCGGGATCACCCGCCGGCGCAGGGCGGGTGCCACCCCGTTCGTGTAGCCGTTCGTGCCCACGAAGACCTCGCGGGCCAGGATCGCGCCGCGGCTCGTCTCGACCACCATCCGGCCGTCGCGCTGCGGCCGGATCCGGAGCGCCCGCACGCCCTCGTGGAGGTCGGCACCGGCCCGCTCTGCCGCCACTGCCAGGCCGGCGTGGTAGCGCGCCGGGTCCAGGCCGCCGTCGCCCTCGACCAGCAGGCCGCCGTGGTAGGCGTCGGTGCCGATCTCCTCCCCCAACTCGGCGCGGGCAACGAATCGCGCGGGCGTCCCGGACTCGGTCAGCTCGCGGGCGGCCGCCTCCATCTCGTCCGCGTCCGCACGTCCGAAGGCAAGCTCGAGGTGGCCGTCCCGGGCCAGCCCGGCGTCGATCCCCTCCTCGGCGATCGTCGCTGCCGTCCACTCGACCGACAGGACCGTCTCGCGCTGGAGAGCAGGTCCCAGCTCGGGGCCGTACTGGGCGACCAGCTGCCGCGGCCCCCACTTGTGGCCGGCGAGGACCATCCCGGCGTTCCGGCTCGACGCCCCCCACCCGAGCGTCTCCGCCTCGAGCAGGACAACGCGGGCGCCGAGCAGGGCCGCCCGGCGGGCCGCGGCCAGGCCGCTGAAGCCGCCCCCGACCACCACGACGTCGGCCGCGTCGAGCAGCGGCCGGCCAGCCCGGTCCGGCTGTTGCGCCAGCTGCGCCTGCCACAGGACGCGGAGGTCGACGGCCGCGAGCGGATCAGCGGATCGGGCGCTCATTGCTCCTCCTCTGTCCAGTCCGCCAGCGTCTGCCGCCGTGGCGGCGACGGGCTCAGCTCTCCCCATCGCGGTAGGCCAGCCGGCCGTCCGCGACCGTGAGCAGCACCCGGCCCGGGAGCTCCCGCCCCAGGAGCGGGCTGTTCTTGCCCCTGGAAGCCAGCGTCTCGGCGGTGACGGTCCAGGTCGCGCCGGCGTCGACCACCACGAGGTCGGCCGCGGCGCCAACGACCAGGCCCCGGGGAGCTCCGCGGCGGCCGGGCCTCGCCCCGAGGACGGAGGCCGGCCCGGTGGTCAGCGCCTTCACCGCCCGCAGCAGCGGCAGCTTCCCGGCCGCTACGGCCGCCAGCAGCACCGACAGCGCCGTCTCGACGCCGCTGATGCCGTTGGCCGCGATGCCGAACTCGACGTGCTTGTCCACGTCGGTGTGCGGCGCATGGTCGGTCGCCACCGCGTCGGCCGTCCCGTCGAGCAGGGCGGCCAGCACGGCGGCGGCGTGGTCCGCCGAGCGCAGCGGCGGGTTCACCTTCGTCGCCGTGTCGAACGGCCGGCCGACGAGCGCCCGATCGGCCCAGGGATCGCGAACGGTGCCGTCGCCCGCCACCGCCTCCCAGGACCAGCGCCGCGCGCCGGCCAGCCACTCGTCGGTAAAGGCCAGGTGATGCGGAGTCACGTCGCAGGTGACCGGCAGACCCGCCGCCTTCGCCCGCCGGACGAGCTCGAGCGCCGGGGCGGTCGACACGTGGGTCACGTGCAGCCTCGCCCCAGGGGCGTCGGGCAGGACGCCGGCCAGCAGGGCCAGGTCGCGGGCGACGGCCGCCTCCTCGCCGGCGACCGGCCAGCCCTTGAGGCCGAGGATCGCCGAGACGACGCCCTCGTGGCCCTCGGCGTTGGCCGTCAAGCCGAGGTCCTCGGCATGCTCGAAGACCGGCAGGCCGATCGCGCCGAGGTAGAGCAGCGCGTTGCGCATCAGGACCGGGGTCTTGACCGGCGCTCCGTCGTCAGAGAAGCCGACGGCTCCGGCGTCGGCCAGCTCGCCGAGCGCCGCCAGGCGCTCGCCGGCCCGGCCGGCCGTCACCGCCCCGTGGAGGAGCAGCTCGACGGGCGAGCCGGAGGACTCGGCCGCCGCCCGGACCCGGGCGAAGACCGCCGGGTCGTCGGCCGCCGGGGTGGTGTTCGGCATGGCCGCCACCGAGGTGAAGCCGCCGTGGGCGGCCGCCGCCAGGCCCGTCGCGATCGTCTCCGCGTCCTCGTTGCCGGGCTCGCGGAGGTGAACGTGGATGTCGAGCAGGCCGGGCAGCACCAGGACTCCTTCCGGGCCAACGCCCTTCGCCGCCGCGCCCTTCAGCCAGCTGACCGACTCGAGCCGGCCGCCCCGAACAGAGATCTCGCCCGGCCCCTCCCGGCCGGCCACCGGGTCGACCAGCCAGGCGCGCTCGACGTCGAGCCGCTCGACAGTGTCTCCGACGCGCATCTCAGCCACCGCTCATGCCCTCCGGGTGCCCGCCGGACAGGAGGTAGAGGAGCGCCATGCGCACCGCCACCCCGTTCGCGACCTGGTCGAGGATCACCGACCGGTCGAGGACGGCCACGTCGGCCGCGATCTCGACCCCTTCGTTCATCGGCCCCGGGTGCATCACCAGGGCGTCGGGCCTGGCCGCGGCCAGCCGCTCGCGGGTGAGCCCGAAGCGGGCCGAGTACTCGCGCAGCGACGGCAGCAGGCCGGCGTCCATGCGCTCGCGCTGGAGCCGGAGGGCCATCACCACCTCGGCGTCGCGGAGCGCGGCGTCGATGTCGCTGGTGACGGTGAACCGGCCGTGCCCGGGGGCCGCGCGCCCGTCCGCCCATCGCGTCGCCCAGGCGTCGAAGCCGCGCAGCAGCGTGGTCGGACCGCACAGCCACAGGTCGGCGCCCATCGCGGTGAGGGTCCAGATGTTCGAGCGGGCGACGCGCGAGTGGAGGATGTCGCCCAGGATCACGACCTTGCGGCCGGCCACGTCTCCCAGCCGGGCGCGCATGGTGTACAGGTCGAGGAGGGCCTGGGTCGGGTGACCGTGCCAGCCGTCGCCGCCGTTCAGGACGGGGCCGCCGAAGACCTCGGCCGCCAGGTACGGCGCGCCGGAGACGGAGTGCCGCATGACGATCATGTCGGCGCCGAGCGCCTCGACGGTGCGGATGGTGTCGACCAGCGACTCGCCCTTGACGACCGAGCTCGTCCCGGCGGCGATGTTGACCACGTCGGCCGAAAGGTTCTTGGCCGCCACCTCGAAGCTGACCCGGGTACGGGTCGAGGCCTCCCAGAAGATGATCGTGACGGAGGTGCCCCGCAGGGCCGGGACCTTGGGAATCGGGCGGGCGAGGATCTCCTTCATCTCGTCGGCCGTGCGCATGACGAGATCGATGTCGGCGGCCGAGAAGACATCGACGTCCAGGACGTGGCGGTGCTGCCAGGTTGCCCCCGGCGCAGGTGCGGCGATCACGGGGTCCTCCTCAGGGACGGGCGGCCGGCACGGTGGCCGGCTCGAGGCGGACTGCATCCTCGCCGTCGGTCTCGGCGAGGTGGACCCTGACGAGCTCCTCGCGGGCCGTCGGGACGTTCTTGCCCACGTGGTCGGCCCGGATCGGGAGCTCGCGGTGGCCGCGGTCCACCAGGACCGCCAGGCGGATCGCCCGCGGCCGGCCGAAGTCGACCAGGGCGTCCATGGCGGCCCGGATGGTCCGGCCGGTGAACAGCACGTCGTCGACCAGGACGACGGTGCGGTCGTTGAGGTCGAAGGGGATCGCCGTGCCCTTGACGACGGGGTGCTGGGCGATCAACGAGAGGTCGTCGCGGTAGAAGGTGATGTCGAGGGCGCCGACGGGGAGCTTCACGCCTTCGTGCTCGCCGATCGCGGCCGCGAGTCGCTGGGCGAGCGGCACGCCACGGCGCTGGATGCCGACCAGGACCATGCCCTCGGTCCCGCCGTGACGCTCGACGATCTCGTGGGAGAGACGGAGGACGGCCCGCCGGATGTCGTCCGCGGACATGATCGGACGGCTGGCAGTCACGGTGGATCACTGTGCGGTCGCACGCTCACGCCTCCTTTCCGGCCTCTCAGGGCCGGTCCTTAAAGGGTCGGTGGAAGATCGCGGGCAGGATAGCAGGTGGTGACGGCCGCCGGGGGGCCGTTGCCCGCGAGGCGGCGGTCACCCCGGGGTCGTCGTCTCCAGTCGGCGGGTCGCGGACGAGGGTCGCGGCACTGCAGCGGCGGTCAGCGGACGACGACGAGCCCCTCGCCCGGCTGTGGCGCCGAGAAGACCGCGCCCGGCGCGGCGCCGTCCCAGGCGAAGACGCCGATCCTGCTCCCCTCGCCGTCGTCCCCCCGCGGCGTCGCCCAGACGAGCCGGCTGGCGTCGATGGAGAAGACCGGCAGCGCGGCGGTCGCATCGAGCAGCGTGTCGACCGGGCGGCCGAGCTCGTCCGTCGCATACAGGCTCAGTCGACCCGTCGTCGACGAGTCGCTGTCGGCCAGCCAGACAGCCAGGTGGTCGCCGCTCTCGGCCCAGCGCACGTTCCAGTCTCGGATCTTCGCTGCGCGGCCGCCGGCGCCGGGCAGGGCCGACGAGCCCAGCGGGCGCTCCGGGTCGACGACGTCGGCCCAGTCCGCGACCACGAGGGTGCCGGAGGCGGGGACCCACGACCGCTCCTCCTCGCTCCAGGCGAAACGACCGGTGAAGTACACGACGGTCGTCCCGGAAGGATCGACCACCGGCCGCCAGATGCCGGGCCGGGGAAGGTTCTCCAGCTCGCCGCTGACCGGGTCGAGCAGGAAGGAGAAGGCGACCGCGCGAGGCTGCGGCGAAGCGCTCGGCTCCTCCGGCGGCGCGGGCGAGGGGGACGGCGCGGAAGTTGGGACGGGCGTCTCTCCCGGCGCCTTGGACGGCGCTTCAGAGGACGGGCCGGAGGGGGACGGCGCGGCAGCAGTCGGGCTCGGCTCGACCGGTGTGCCGGAGGAGCCGGGACCGGCGACCGGGGCGCCGCTCTCGCCTGGCTCCGGGGTGGCGGGCGGCTCCGGTGACGCGGGCCCAGCGGCGCCCTCGATCGCCGCCGACGGAGCGGCGGGAGACGGTTCGACTGATGGTCGGGCAGCCGGCGTGGCGGCCGGGGACGCTCCGTCGGCCGCATTGCTCGAGCCGGCAGCCGGTGTCCCGTCCTCGCCCCCGGCACCGGCCGAGCCAGCCGGCTCGGGCGAGCCCCCGGGCGAGGTGACCACGCTGACGGTGCTCCCCAGGATGCGGTCACCGAGCCAGCCGGCGAACACCGACGCCCCGGTGGAGGTGAGGCGCCGGGCGCGCTCGTCGCCGGCCCGCCAGGCGTAGATGTCCGGGCCCGCCTCGCCGTCGATCGGCCGGGCCGAGAACGCCAGCCACTGCCCGTCCGCCGAGTAGGCCGGTGCGGCCCCGACGAGGACGACGTCCTCGACGATCGCCAGCGCGGTAGCGGCAACCGGGGCCGGTGTCGAGGGCGGCAGGGTCGCGACGGACGGGAGCGGCGGCGTCGCCTCGGGGCTGCCTGGCGCGGCGCTCTCCGGCGCGGGGCTGCCGGGAGCGGGACTCTCCGGCGCGGGCGACGGGGGCCCGGCGACCGAGGGAGAGGGGCCGGCCGAAGTGGCCGGGAAGGACTCCGACGGCGCGGGGGTGTCGGCCGGAGGAGAAGCCGGCACCTCCGTCGCCGCCGGCGTCGGGAGTGCGCGTGTCGGCGTTTCAGACGAGGCGGGCGGCGCAGGTGTGACGCTCTCCTCCGGCTCAGGGACGACGAACGTGTAGATCCCGGTCTCCCCGACCGCGACCCCCCGGTCGCCCGTCGGTGGCAGGATCACCTGCGTCGGCTGGAGGTCGAGGGTGACCACCGGTCGTGCGCCCTGGTCGATGGTTCCGCAGGCCGCCTGCTGGCCGCGCGGGCAGACTCGGTCCACCACCGCCGCCTGCACGACGTAGCGCCCATCCGGGTCGGAGTGGGCCCAGGCGACAGGGGCGCCGGCGACCAGGATCGGCGTGGCCGCCGGCCTTCCCGGGCCGAACGGGTTCCCGGCGAACGGGGCCAGGACCGGCAGGATCACGAGCGCCAGCGAGGCCGCCACGGCGACGAGGGCCATGGCGACAGCCGGGAGGCGCGAGGGGCGGGCGCCCGGCCGCCGGGCCGCCGTGTCGGTCGCGAACCCGGAACGGCGTGCCCGCGCCTCCTCGACGTCGAGCGCGGCGGCGAGGCGGGCGCCCAGGTTCCGCGGCGGGATCGGCATGGCCTCGGCTAGGGCCCGCAGCGAGCCCCGGTCGGCAGCCCAGTCGGCGGCCATCTGGCGGCAGACGTCGCAGGCGTCGAGGTGGGTCGCCAGCCATTCCTCATCCGGCCCGGCGAGCGGCGCGAGGAACCGGTCCGAGACGAGGCGGTGCGCGCGAGCGTGCGGGTCGTTCGCCCGGTCGGGGTGACTGAAGGCGCGCCGCAGGCCGCTCACCGGTCGGCCTTCCGGCGCTCGTCGCGGGCGGAGGCCGAGGTCGCGCGGGCGGCGGCGCGTTCCTCGGCGAGCTCCCGGCGCAGGCTCTCGCGGGCGCGGGTGAGAAGGGCCCGCGCGGCCACGTGACTCGTGCCGAGCGCCGCGGCCAGCTCGAGACCGGTGAGATCGTGGAGCTCGGCCAGGAGCAGGGCCGCGCGCTGCCGCTCCGGGATGCGGGCGAGGGCACGCTCGAGCTCGCCCGACAGCCGCGCGTCCATCGCCAGCCGCTCGGGCGACGGGGCCGATCCCCGCGCCTCGCCCGACCAGGGGACGAACCGGATGATGCGCCGGCGGCGGATCTCATCGAGGGCGATGCGGTGGGCGATCTGGTACAGCCAGGCCCTGGCCTTGGTCGGGTCGTCGAGCGTGCCGCAGGCGCGGAAGGCACGGATGAAGGCGTCCTGGGTG
The DNA here is from genome assembly GCA_017860675.1 of Chloroflexota bacterium. Taxonomy (GTDB): domain Bacteria; phylum Chloroflexota; class Limnocylindria; order Limnocylindrales; family CSP1-4; genus CTSoil-043. The sequence goes on along the minus strand of JAGDMV010000003.1, from coordinate 2,539 downwards.
AGGTCCGCCGCAAGCTCCGTGTCGCGGACCATGCGCAGCAGGAAAGCGTAGATCTCGCCATGGTGGCGGGCGAACAGGGTCTCGACGAAGGCCCGTGCCGCCAGCGGGTCGGCCGGAACCGCCAGCTCGACTGCGGGCGGGGCTCCGTCGACCCGGGCGGGGTCCTCGGGCCGCGGGCGACCGAGGTCACTCATGGGGCCGCCCCAGCCGATGGCGATACCGAGGGCCACTGGACCTCCGTGCAAGGCCGGCATGACGCACGCGGGCTGCCGGCGATCGATCGGAACGCCCCGTTGACGAGGCTGACGTCGCCCGTGTGACGCGACGCTCACACCCGGCGCGCCAGGCACTGCTCGAGCCGGACCCCGCGAGCCGGGCTCGCCCGCTCACCGACGAAGGCCCGGCCGCGCGCCGGGCCGCGGATCCGGCCCGTCGTCGCCGGGCAGGCTCCTTCCCAGCAGCCGGTCCACGGCCTCCTCGGGACTGACCGGGTTGACGGGCAGGCCGCTGCCCAGCTCGAGGCCGGCGATCTCGCGCAACCGGGGATGCACCTCCCAGTGCCAGTGGTAGGTGGAGTCGACCTGGCCGCGGAGCGGCGCAGCGTGGAGCACGAGGTTGTACGGCGGGCCGGCGAGGACGGCCAGGCGGCCGAGCACCTGACGCAGCGCCTCTGCCGTGGAGACGAGGTCGGCGTCGGCGGCACGGCCGAAGTCGGCCTCATGGCGGCGCGGCACGATCCACGTCTCGAACGGCGAGCGGGAGGCGTAGGGGGCGAACGCCACGCTGCTGGCATCCTCCCAGACGAGGCGAACCCCGCGCTCGACCTCGGTCCGGACGAGGCGACAGAACGGGCACTCCCCCTCCCGGATGACGAAGCGCGCGGCGCCGCCGATCTCCTCGGCCACGCGGTGCGGGACCTGGGGCAGGTCGTACACGTCAAAGCAGAGGTGGTTCGTCATGGCCCCAGCCTGGCGGCCCCAGTTCTGGACGACCTGCACGTACTCGGTCTGGCCAGACCGGGCGGCGGTGACGACGATGTCCCGCGCGGCCCGCAGCAGACCGGTGATCAGCTCGATGCCGACGGAATGGAGGGGTCGGTGCTCGCCGGGCGGGGCGATGACCGTCCGCCACGCACCGGACGCGCGCGCCTGGGCAAGCGCGACCTGCGCCACCGAGCGCTCGAGCTCGCGCGCCTCGGCCTCGGTCCCGACCGGGTTGAAGGCGTAGTCCTTGAGGGTCCGGACACGCACGCCGTCGCCGGCCGGCTCCAGGCAGTTCCGGCACGCGCCGCGGTCGGCCACGGGCTCGGCAGTCAGCGCGAACCGCTCGCGCAGGAACTCGCGGTCGACGACCGTTGCCACCCACCACCCGGTGATCGCGTCCTTGCGCAGCTCGAACAGGCCGGCGGCCATCAGGAACCTCTATGGGCCATGCCGGCGGCAGCGGCGACCGCGACGGTCGCAGTGTCCGAGCGGCGCGGCCCGGCGGCGCCCGCCCAGGCGATCGCCTCGACCGCGCGCCGCTCCTCGGCCGGGTCAGCCTCGGGCGGCAGATGGCCCGCCAGCTCGGCGCCGAGGCGGCGCACCAGGGCGGGGGCGAAGCCGGCGGCGGCGCTCGCCACCGCGGCGGTCCGTGCCACCGCGCTGGCCTCTGCCGCCGCGCCGGTCCGCGCCACTGCGGCGACGCCCACGCGGGCGTCCGGACCTCCCCGCTCCCTGGCGATCGAGGTCGAGGCGAGGCCCGGCATGCCGCACGGGTCGATGAGGCCAAAGTCGGCCAGGTCGACGGCGACGTTCAGGGCGATCCCGTGGAACGTGACGCCGCGACTCACCCGGATGCCGAGGGCGCCGATCTTGCGCGGCAACGGTCCGCGGGGGTCGCACCAGCAACCGGGGTGGCCGGGCCGCGGTCCCGCCGCGACCCCCGCCTCCCGGCAGGCGTCGGCCATGGCCTCCTCCAGTGCCCCGACGAACGCGCGGACCCCGAGGTGGCGCGCGACGAGGTCAACGATCGGATAGGCCACGAGCTGGCCCGGGCCGTGGTAGGTGACCTCGCCGCCGCGCTCGACTCGGACCACCTCTACTCCGCGCTCGGCCAGGACCGCCGGCGGAGCAATGACGTGCGTCTCGGCCGCCCGATGACCCAGGGTGATGACCGGGTCGTGCTCGAGGAGCAGGAGCTGGTCTGGAATCGCGCCGGCCTGGCGCAACCCGACGCCTGGCGCAACCCGACGAGGGCGCGCTGGAGTGCCCAGGCGTCGCGGTACGCGACTCGCCCGAGCCAGCGGGCGACAACCGGTGCGGTCGCCCGGCCGGGAGCGACCGGGGCGTGCTCCTCCACGGATCGCACGATAGCAGGCCGGTGCATCGTGCTCGGCGCCGGGCAGAGCAGGAAATCGCCTGGCCGTGCGTGGCGGCGCGCCCGTTTGATCCTGGTCGTGCCGGCGCGATCAGGAAGGTGCGGGCGCGATCAGAGCGGCAGCAGTACTCCCAGGCCCCGCTCCGTCGCCGCCGCGACCACCAGCGGGGCGACGGCCATG
>JAGDMV010000189.1 GCA_017860675.1 Chloroflexota bacterium | reverse complement strand
GCCTTCGATCGGTCGCGACCCCGCCTCGACCTCCTCGACGTAGACGCCGGGGGAGAGGTACTGCGGCATACGGATCGGCCCTCCCGGGATACGGAGGTTGAAACGGTTCGAGGGTGAACCCGCGCGGAGCCCGCGACAACGGACGACCGGACAGCCATTGGGGCGGTTGGGATTGCCCGATCGGGCAACCGGAGCCGCCCGATCGGCTGCCCTCCGACGGCTTGTCGCCGGCCTGGTGGCGGCCGACCCTGTCGCTGATGGACGGCGCCCGTTCGTGCCTGCGCGTGCTACGTCGGTGGCGCCCGCCACGCGGCGTTCCCCGCGGGCGGCCGTCCGCGCATCGTGGGTGAGGCGATGATCGAGGAGATCGACGAGACGCTGCGCGACCTCGTCAAGCGGGAGGCGCTGAACGGCGCCCAGGTCGACATCGCCTTCGACGCCCCGACGAAGGACTGGTCGGCGCGGCGCAATGCCCCGACCATCAACCTGTACCTCTACGACATCCGCGAGGACATCCCCCGGCGGGATTCCGCCTGGTACGCGACCTACGAGGACGACGGGCGGATGAGGGACCGCCGGCCCTGGCCCCGCCGCTACAAGCTGAGCTACCTCGTCACTGCCTGGACCCAGCGACCCGAGGACGAGCATCGCCTCCTGTCCGCCTGCCTGCACGCCTTCCTCCGCCACGAGGCCCTGGCTCCGTCCGAGATGCAGGGCGCGCTCCGGGACCAGCCGCTCGCCGTCGAGGTGACCGTGGCCCAGCCCCTGGGCCCCGACCGATCGATCGCCGACGTCTGGTCGGCCCTCGGCGGCGAGCTCAAGCCGTCGCTCGACCTCGTCCTCAGCACGCCGTTCGTGGCCGGCCGGCCGGTGGTCGCCGGGCCGCCGGTCCTGGAGACGCCACGGGTGGGGGTCGCCGGCCCCGAAGCGTCGGAGCGGGTCGGCGGGAAGCGGACCCGCGCTGCCCGCCGCGCTGCGCCAGCGGACGCCCCGGTCCTCGAGACCATCCAGGCGGGCAGCGATGCGCAGAAGGGCCGCATCGTCCGCGTCCGCGGCGTCCCGCGGGCGCCGAGGCGCTGACCGCCCGGGGAAGGCAGCACAAGCGACATGATCATCACCGCGGTCGATGCCTCCACCCGGCACCTGGCGGCGCGCCTGGCAGTGGTGGAGGCGCGGGTGCGCGCAGCCGTCGCCCGCCGTCGGATCGACGATCCCGACCCCGACGATCGATTCCGCGGGCTGTACGTCTCCGAGACTCAGGTCGATGCGCTGCTCGGCGGCGAGCCCGGACCGCTCCTGCCGGCGGCTCCCGGTCCCGATGCGGCCGCCGCCCTGGGGGCGGCCGAGGCTGAGGCCGACGCGGCCGAGTCGGCCGGCGAGCCGATCCGCCTCCGTGCCCTCGCCCGGGCGTTCGGCCTCGATCCGCTGGACGTCGAGCTGCTCCTCGTGGCCCTCGCTCCCGACCTCGACCCGCGCCTCGAGCGCCTCTACGGCTACCTCCACGACGACGTCTCGCGCCGCCGGGCGAGCGCCGGCCTGGCCCTCGAGCTGGCGGGCGCCGGCACCGCGTCCGGGGCGGCCCGGGCGCGGCTGCGTCCAGGCGGCCCGCTCGTGCGCGGCGGGCTGCTGGTGGTGGAGGACGGCGAGCGACCGTTCCTGACCCGCGCCCTGCGGGCGCCCGACCGTGTCACCGCCCACCTGCTGGGCGACGCGACCCCCGACCAGGCGCTCGACGGGATCCTGGCCGAGGCGGTGGACGTTGACGTGGCCGGCGCCGACCTGCTCGCGTCAGCCTTCCGGGCCGGGGCCCGCCTCGCCTACGTCCGCGAGCGGGTCGGGACGGCGGCCGTGGCCCTGGCCGCGCGCGCGATCCAGTCGGTGGCAGGTCCGCCCCTCGTCGTCGACCTCGGCCGACTCGGCCCGGCCGATGACCCGCGCGAGATCGCGGCCGCCGCCCTGCGCGAGGCGCGCCTGCGGGACACCGGCCTCGTAGCCGGGCCGCTCGACCTCGTCGCGGAGCGCGGCACGGGGGCGATCCGCACCCTCGCTGAGGCACCCTGCCCGGTCGTCCTGCACGGGGCGCGGGGCTGGGACCCCGGCTGGTCGCGGACCGTGCCGTTCCTCATGGAGGCGGGCCTCCCCTCCTCGGCCGAGCGCCACCGCGTCTGGCTGGGCGCGCTCGACGGCTCGGCGCCGGCCCACGTGGGCGAGGCGATCGCCCGCCTGCCGTTCCGACTGGCCCCGGAGCAGGTCGTCAGGGCGGCGACCGCTGCCCGCATCGCCGCTGGCGCGGCCGGACGGCCGCTCGAGCTCGATGACATCGCCGCTGGCGCCCGGGCCCAGAACGCGGCCGGCCTGGAGCGTCTCGCCCGGCGCATCGCGCCCCGGGTCGGCTGGACGGACCTGGTCCTGCCGGTTGCGACGATCGAGCAGCTTCGGGAGCTCGCAGCCCGTGCCCGCCACCTCGACCGGGTCCTCGTCGAGTGGGGGATGGGCCGGACCTCGCTCAAGGGCCGGGGGGTGACCGCGCTCTTCGCCGGCGACTCGGGGACCGGCAAGACGATGTCAGCAGAGGTCATCGCCGGCGCCCTCGGGCTCGACCTGTACGTGATCGACCTGTCGACGGTGGTCGACAAGTACATCGGGGAGACGGAGAAGAACCTCGACAGGGTCTTCACCGAGGCCGACCGGGTGAACGGCGTGCTCCTGTTCGACGAGGCCGACGCGGTGTTCGGCAAGCGCTCCGAGGTGAAGGATGCGCGAGACCGCTACGCCAACGTTGAGGTTGCCTACCTCCTGCAGCGAATGGAGCTGTTCGACGGGATGGCGATCCTGACCACGAACCTGCGGGCGAACGTCGACGAGGCCTTCCTGCGGCGACTCGACGCCATCGTCGACTTCCCGCTGCCGGAGGTGGACGACCGGCGTCGCCTGTGGGCGCGCAACCTGGCCGCCGCCGTGCCGCTCGGCGACGACATCGACCTGGGCTTCCTCGCGGCGGCCTTCAAGCTTTCCGGCGGCAACATCCGCAACATCGCCGTTGGCGCCGCTTTCCTGGCGGCCGAGGCGGGACGCCCGCTCGGGATGGTCGATCTCGTCCGCGAGACCGGGCGCGAGTACCGGAAGCTGGGACGACTGTGCGTCGAGGCTGAGTTCGGGCGGTACTTCCCGCTCGTGGCTGTCGCCGCGGAGGGGTCCTGACATGCCGGGTCGTCCTGCGGCCCGCCGCGCGATGCGCACGCCGATCCCATTCGAGCGAACGAGAAGGCAAGCGATGCCGCGTCCGATCAGGACGCGGTACTGGAGGTGACCCATGCAGGAGTACGAGCTCGCCGCGCCGGAGCACGTGCGCCGGCGCGAGGACCAGGCGGCCGAACAGGAAGCAGCAGGGCGCGATGCCGCCGACGCGGCCAGGGCGCTCAACGCGGGCCGACCCGAAGCCGTCCGCCCGGCGGCGATGCTCCACCTCCAACGCGCGGCCGGCAACGCCGGGATCGCCCAGGTGCTCGGTGAGGAGCAGCAGTCCGAGTCGCCGGTGAAGGACGTGGTCGGTCACGGCGGCGGCGAGCCACTGGACACCGGCATCCGCCAGCGGATGGAATCGAGCTTCGGGGCCGACTTCTCTGATGTCCGGGTCCACGCGGGGGGCGACGCGGCGTCATCCGCCCAGGCGGTGGACGCACACGCCTACACCGTCGGCAACGAGGTCGTGCTCGGCTCCGGCCACGAGCCCGGCAGCCCCAACCACGAGCG
>JAGDMV010000059.1 GCA_017860675.1 Chloroflexota bacterium | reverse complement strand
GGGCGTCGCGGCGGCTGGCTAGCACTCGCTGGCTGAGAGTGCTAACGATGCTAGCCGACAGGGGCGGGGCATGTCAACCTCGGTGGTGGCACAGGCGGCGCGCGTCGGCGATGCCTGGGCAGATCCGAGAGGCTTGCCGCGGCGCGGGTGGCTACGGCGCGGTCGGGACCCGGAGCTGTCTGCAGTAGCCCGGCGGGTGCTCGCCGCTGCAGCGCTCCAGCTTCGCGGCCTGCTTCGCCTCCCAGCGGTCTGCCTTGGTCCGCGTCCAGCCCGGATGTCGCTCACCCACGGCTCTCCAGCCACCCGCCCACGGAGGCCGGCCGGCCTCGCGGACCGTCTTGCCGTCGATAGCGAGCACGTCGACGTCCTGCTCGCCCAACGGCCGTTCGCCTGTGACCGTCACCGTCCTGCCGGCGTAGGCGGCCAGCGGGTCGGCGGTCCCCCACCACCAGGGCGGGCCGACCTCGAGCCGCCAGACGGCCCCGGCCGCATCGACCAGCTCGTAGGCGACCCTGCCGTCCTCGCCGGTGGCGGTCCGGATCATGCCGCGCAGCTCGACGGTCTCGGAGGGGACGTGTGACCTCACGGGCTTGGGCTCGCGGGTTGCCTTCGGCGTGGGGCTGGGGCTGGCCGCGGCCATGACGGCTGGGTCGCCACCGGTGGGCGTGGGCGCGGCGATCGCGACGGAGAGACCGGCAAGGGCAAGGACCATCGCCGCCACGAGCGCACACGCGACCGACACGCGAACCGGAGGGCGCTTCACCGGCCGATCGTGGTCGTGGGACCTTGCAGCGGACCTTGCGCTGCCGCGGGGTCGTTGCCCCCCTGCGCCCGGTCTCTCTGCCGCGAGCCGGCTACATCCGTGACGGCGCCGAACCAGGCCGGAACACGCGGCCGTACGCGGCTACGAGCGCGTCGCCGCAGGTGGTCGGATCCTGGCCGCGCTGCTCCGCGACCCAGGCGGCGGTGATCGCCACCCATTCCGGGGCGTTCCGCCGGCGCGGCGCGCCGGGTGGGGCGAGGTACGGCGCGTCCGTCTCGACCAGCAGCCGGTCGTCGGGGACGAGCCGGACCGACTCGGCCGTCGCCTCCTCCCCCCTGCGGAAGGCGAGCCCGGACACCGACACCGCACAGCCCAGGTCAAGCGCGGCGCCGACGTAGTCGGCCGGGCCGGAGACCGAGTGCAGCACGGCCCCCGGCCTGCCCCCGAACGCCCGCCGGGCCGCCTCGCCCCCGAAGCCGGCCGCCGCAAGCTCCTCGAGCAGCGCGTCCTGCGCGTCGCGCTCGCCCCGCTTCGAACGGCAGTGGACGACTGCCGGCTTGCCGACCTCGAGGCTGAGCGCAAGGTTCCAGCGCAGGTTCTCGAGCTGGTCGGCGACCGGCGACCAGGCGCGGTCGAAGTCGAGGCCGGTCTCGCCGATGGCAACCACGACTGGGTCACGGGCGAGGGCCGCGATCCGGGCCCGGGCCGCGGCGTCCACGTCCTTGGCCACGTGCGGGTGGAACCCCACGGCGACGTCCAGCCAGGGGAACCGCGCCGCCAGCCCGAGCGCGGCCTCGCCCGTCGCCACGTCCACGCCAGGCACCAGGATGCGCTCCACGCCGGCCGCCAGTGCCGCGGCGATCACCTCATCGACGTCGTCGCGGAACGGCCCGAGCTGCAGGTGGGCGTGCGAGTCGACGAGGCGCATGGTCGGTGGTCGCGTGGGCCTCAGCCTGTCGAGGCCTAGCCCGCCGGCGCCTCGATCTCCAGGCGCGGGAAGAGCGGCTCGGGCCGGGCTAGGGTCCCGGGCTCTGCGGCGTGCGCTCCCCAGGCAAGCTCGTCGAGCAGGGCGGGGCCGCCGTTGCCGTCCGGACCCCAGCCATAAGCGTAGCCGAGCTGGGCGAGGACGCGCGGGGCGGCGCCGGGCATCACCGGGGCCGCCGCCAGGGCCACCAGCCGGCAGGCCTCCACCAGGTCGCCGAGCACGCCTCGAAGCCGGGCCGCGGCGGCGTCGTCGCCGGCCTTCGCCGCCTTCGCCAGGGCCCAGGGCTGCTCGACTTCCACGAGCCGGTTGGCCGCCCCGACGAACTCCCAGAGCGCTTCGAGCGCCTCGTTGATGAGGCAGCCCTCGAGCCGGTCGAAGCAGCGGTCGCACACCGCGTCCCAGGCGCTGCCGAGGGGCGAGTCGCCGGCGAGCCGCGCGGCCGGCCGCTCCCCGCCCAGGTAGCGCCCGGCCATCGTGACCGTCCGGTTGACGAGGTTGCCGAAGTCGTTGGCCAGGTCGGCGTTGTAGCGGCGGATGAAGGCATCCCAGGAGACATCGCTGTCGCGGTCGAAGGCCACCTCGCGCAGGGCCACGTAGCGCGCCCCGTCGGCACCGAAGGCGGCCACGAAGTCGAGCGGATCGAGGAAGTTGCCGCGGCTCTTGCTCATCCGCTCACCCTGGGCCAGCAGCCAGCCGTGGACCCAGACCCGCCGCGGCGCCTCCAGCCCGGCCGACCACAGCATCGCCGGCCAGAAGAGGGTATGGAAGCGGGCGATGTCCTTGCCGATCACGTGCAGGTCGGCCGGCCACCAGCGGGCGAACAGGTCGGGGTCGTCGGGGAAGCCGGCCCCGGTGATGTAGTTGATCAGGGCGTCCCACCAGACGTAGATCGTGCCGGCCTGCGGGTCCCACGAGCCGTCGGGCAGCAGGGCGGACGACCCGTCCTCGCGGATCGGGAAGGGGATCCCCCAGCCCGCCCCGGCCCGGCTGATCGAGAAGTCCTCGAGACCGGCCCGGATGAAGCCCAGCATCTCATTGCGGCGGTAGTCGGGCTGGACGAAGTCGGGATGGTCGGCGTACCAGCGCTCGAGCCGATCCTGGTAGGCCGAGAGGCGGAAGAACCAGTTGCGCTCCGTCAGCCACTGGAGGGGCACGTCGGGGTGGTTCGGGCAGATCGTGCCGGCAGCCGTCTCGAGGACGTCGGTCGGGTTGCGGAAGCCTTCGTTCGGGCAGTACCAGCCCTCGTAGCGGCCGACGTAGATGTCGCCGTTGGCGTAGGCCCGGCGGACCATCTCCTGGGCCGAACGGAGGTGGTCGGGGTCGGTCGTCCGGATGAACCGGTCGGGGCTGATCAGTAGGGCATCCTCGGCGGCTCGGAAGAGGGCGACCTTGTCGTCGACGAACTGGCGCGAGGTCACGCCCTCCTCGGCCGCCCGGATGGCGATGTTGACGCTGTGCTCGTCGGTGCCGGTCAGGAAGCGGGTCGGGATGCCCCGCATCCGGTGCCAGCGGGCGATGGCGTCGGCCGCGATCACCTCGTGGAGCGTGTGCAGGCCGGGCTTGTTGTTCGCGTAGGCGATCGCCGTGGTGAGGTAGAACCGGTCGGGCATGGCCGCGCGATCGTAGCAGGGCGTGCAGGGCGCGACGAGGGCGAGCCGCCGAGATGGGGGCCGGCGCGGCGACGCCGCGTCGTCCGGTCGCGTGCGCCTCGCGGCGCGCTAGGCTGATCCGGTGACGCCCGAGCTGCTCGTCGTCGCCGCGGTCCGGATCGCCGGTTCGCTGCCGGTCTTGCGCTGGCCGTTCGCCGGCGCCCTGCTGGCGATTGCCGTCGACTTCTCCGACCTCTTCCTGCGCGACTACCTCGACCTCGGCGGCCTCGGCGACTACCAGGCGGTCGACAAGTGGCTCGACCAGGTGATGCTGGCCCTGTTCCTGGTCGTCTCGCTGCGCTGGCGAGGCCCGGTCCGGCTCGTCGCCGTCCTGCTCTACCTGTTCCGGCTGGAGGGCTTCCTCCTCTTCGAGCTGACCGGCGAGCGGATCGTGCTGGTCATGTTCCCGAACGTCTTCGAGACCTGGTTCGTGGTCGCCGCCTTCCTTGCCTGGCGATCGTCGGCGTTCGCGTACACGGGCCCCAGGGTGGCCGCCCTGCTCCTTGCCTGCACCGCCTTCAAGCTCGGCCAGGAGCTGCTGCTCCACGCCTGGCGGGTGTTCGACGCCTACTCGACGGTCGACGTCGTGAACGCGATCACGCGCTGGCTTGGCGGCTGACGCGATCACGCGCTGGCTGGGGGCGGCTGAGCACGGCCGGTGCCGGGCAGCCCGCGGGAACGGCGTGCCGGATGCGTCTTGACGTGGCGTCCGACGTGCCTAGCATTCAACGGTCGAGGCGTTCCGTCGGCGGCAGGCCTGGGATCGCCCCTCGGGATGTGGCACGAGGTGGTCGATGACCGTCCACGCTCCAGTCGAGGACCCCACCGCCACGGGGGGCGCGCCGGCGATCCGGGCCGAGGGGTTGGTCAAGACGTTCGGTCCGATCCGGGCGGTGGACGGGGTCAGCTTCGACCTCGCGCCCGGGCGGATCTACGGCCTGCTCGGGCCGAACGGCTCGGGCAAGACGACGCTGATCCGCCTGCTGACCGGGATGGCGCGGCCAACCGCCGGCCACGCGGAGGTCCTCGAGACGCGAATGCCGTCGCGCGAGGTGCTCGCCCGGATCGGCTACATGACCCAGGCCGGCGGCATCTACCCCACACTGACCGTGGGCGAGAATGCCCGCTTCTTCGCCGCCGCGTACGGCGTCCGGGGCAACGAGGGCGTCGACGACGCGCTTCGCCTCGTCGACCTCGCCGATCGCACCGATACGATCGCGGGGACGCTCTCCGGCGGCCAGCTGCGGCGGCTGTCACTGGCCTGTGCGCTCGTCCACCAGCCGCCGGTCATCTTCCTCGACGAGCCGACCGTCGGGATCGACCCCCTGTTGCGGGCCGAGTTCTGGTCGCACTTCCGCGACCTGGCGGGGTCGGGGGCGACGATCATCGTCTCCAGCCACGTCATGGACGAAGCCGACCGCTGCGACGAGCTGCTCTTCATCCGGACCGGCAAGGTGATCGCCCGCGGCAGCGGGGCCGAGGTTCGGGCGCAGGCGGGCACCGGCAATCTCGAGGAGGCCTTCCTCCGTCTTGGCGCGGACGTGGAGGCAACCCGATGAGCGGCCGGCGGCTCCTCGCCTTCTTCCGGCGGGTCACCCAGGAGATCCGCCGCGACCACCGCTCGGTGGCGCTGCTGCTCGTCGTCCCGATCGTCATGACCGGCCTCATCGCCTTCATCGTCCGCGAGGGCGACAGCCCGGCGGTCGACGCGCTGATCGTCAACGACGCGGGCGTCCCCGGCGTGGCCGTCGCCGGCGCCCTGGACCAGGAGCTGGCGGAGAGCGGCGGGTCGGCCACGATCGTCGCCGACGAGGCCGCCGCGCGGACCGCGATCGAGGACGGCAGCGCGACGATCGCGATCTTCCTCCCGGCCGGACTCGGGACCGGGCAGCAGGTGACCGTCACCGTGCTGACCAACGGCCTCGACCCCTTCGCCGAGGCGTCGCAGGCGGCCGCCGTCCAGCGGGCGATGATCTCGGCCGTCGAGGGCGCCCTCGGGATCAGCCTGCCGACGGTCGAGCACACCACCCTCTACGGCGTCCCGAGCGACGATCCGCTGGCCCCATTCGCGCCGGCCGCGCTCGCCTTCCTGGCCTACTTCTTCGTCTACATCCTCACCGGGATCAGCTTCCTCCGCGAGCGGACCGGCGGCACCCTCGAGCGGTTGATGGCCACACCGATCACCCGGGGCGAGGTGGTGCTCGGCTACACGCTGGGCTTCGGCTTCTTCGCCACCATCCAGGTCGGCCTGCTTCTGCTCTGGTCGCTCGGCTCGGTCGAGGTCCCGGCGCTCGGTCCCCTGCCCTCCTTCTCGGTCGGGCTCGGCATCCCGATCGCCGGCAACGCGTTGCTGGCCTACCTCGTCGTCGTGCTGGCCGCCCTCGGCGCGGTGAGCCTGGGCATCTTCCTGTCGACCTTCGCCCGGACGGAGCTGCAGGTGATCCAGTTCATCCCGATCGTGATCGTGCCCCAGTTCCTGCTGTGCGGGGTCCTCTTCCCGGTGAGCAGCCTGCCGGAGATCCTCCAGCCGTTCGTCTGGATCATGCCCCTCACCTACGCGGTGGACGGTCTGCGCCAGGTCCTGGTGGCGGGCGCCGACCTCGCCACATGGGCCATCCAGCGCGACCTGCTGGTGCTCACCGGGGTCGCCCTCTTCTTCGCCCTGATCGCGGCCACGACGATCCGCCGCGAGGTGGTGTGAGCGCGACGCCGGGCTGATACTGCGCACGCCGCGCCGGGTACCGGCCGGGCGCGGCCCCTCGAACTGCCGCGTGTCGGCCGGCCCGCGGAACCGGCCGTGGGTCAGCGAGGCGAGCGGCGCCCCTCGAAGTAGCTCGTCCAGCAGCCGATCCCGGCGCCGAAGGCGACGTGACCGAGGAGCATGATCCGGTTGAGCCGCGCCGCCTCGCCAGACCGGAAGCCGAACAGGCCGTAGCCCATCGAGGGGAACATGACGAGGAGCGGCAGGACGGCCGTCGCCATCACGCCCGCCGTCACGCCGACGGGCAGACCGGCCCGCACGCCGACCTGCGCGTGTCGCGCCCGGGGGGCGCTCCCCTCAGCGACCATGGAACCAGGGGACGAGCATCGGAACACGCTCGGCATAGCGCCGGTACTCGTCGCCGAAGTGGTCGACGAGGAGCCGTTCCTCGAGGCGCGAACGGGCCACGAACAGCGGCACGAGGACGATCGTGCAGGCGGCCATGAACCAGCTCAGCAGGGCGACCGACGCGCCGGCCCAGATCAGGATGATGGAAAGGTAGAGCGGATGCCGCACGAGACCGAACGCGCCCGTCGTGACGAGCCGGGTGTCGGTGCGGATCTCGGCCTGCGACGACATCGCGCCGCCGATCGAGCGAAGGCCCCACAGGGCCAGCAGGCCGGCCGCCATCACGGCTGCGATCCCGACGAGGCGGGCGATGGCGTCGAGCGGCTCGGGCAGGGGGTCGAGCACGCCGAGCAGCGTGACCGCTGAGACCAGGCCGACCGCGACGAACCCGAGGATCCCGACGAAGTTGACCAGGGCGAGGGGACCGCTGTCGCGTCGCACGGGCGTGCCGGCGGACCGCTTGGCCTCCCAGGCGAGGACCCCGAGGCCGACGATCAGCAGCGACACCGCCGACGCCCCGACGACCAGGCGGGCCAGGAGCTGCAGGTCCATCGCGGTACCTCCCGTCACGCCTCGGCGAGCTTGGCGCCGTGGCGGCGCGCGCGATCAGCGTACGGCGCGCCGGCCGGCCGTGTCGCTCGTGGCGGCGGACGCCAGCGGACCGGGGCGCCGGCGCCTCGGCGGGGCGCCGGCCGCGATCAGACGCCCCGGCCGGGCGAGCCGACCGGGGCGTCAGCGCGTGATCGATTCGATCTAGCGATAGCCCTTCGGCAGGGTCCGGTGCTGCCAGTAGCCCTGCATCAGCTCCAGGTTGGCCGCGTGGACGTAGCGGTATGGCTCCCAGATCGAGACAGCGCCGTTGGCCAGGGCGTTCGGGATTGCCTCCTCGATCGTCATCTCGAGGTAGTCGGCGTCGTGGACGTGGCGGAGCATGTTCGTGTCGTACTCGACGACCGCGTCGATGAACGACTTGGTGTAGCCGCCGGCCATGATCACGGCCGGGTCGCCGTGGTTCGGGTAGATGCGCTCGACATCGAGCGTCCGCATCCGGGCGAGCTGGCGGACGTGGGTCGGGACCCAGCCCGGGTCGACCATGAAGGTGACGGTGTCCTCGAGCGTGTCGCCCGGGTAGAGGGCCTTGTCGGACGGGATCACCATCACCCAGCCGTCGCGGCTGTGGATGTTGTAGCGACGGAACTCGACCTTGATGTCGCCGACGGCGAGCCTGAGCGTCGTGCCGAGGCCGACGACGTTCTCTATCGTTGCCGGCGGCGAGGCAGGCCGAGGAACACGGGGAGGGAGTCGGGTGGCGGAACCCGGCGCAGGCGCGCCACAAGGTGGCGACCCAGGAAGACGGCCGTCCCGATGAGCCCGAGCGGGATCTCGATGAGGACGTCGATCGGCTTGACGATTCGTACGACCCAGACCGGGAAGTCCTCCTCGGTCATCGCGCCAGCCCTCGGCCCATCTCGAGCACCTTGCGGCAACGGGGGCAGGTGAGGATCCAGGGCACCCAGACCCAGGACGCCGCCTTGAGGCCGCACAGCGCAACACGTGAGCCGTCCGCCTGCCAGTGAGTCCAGAAGAAATCCTGCCAGCCAGGCTCCCGCTGACGATCCGGTACTGGCCGGTCGGCATCGTCGGGAACGGCGACGACTGGGCTGTCGACCTGGGGCGGAGTCTGGGTCCGGGCAGGCATGGGAGGCCTCCGCTCACGGCCGGCGGTCACCGACCTTCCGCGTAGTGTCGGGCGCATCGACGGCGGCGAGCACCCCTACGTTCGGGTCATATCTGGCACCGTCGGACCGACATGGACAGGGGCCGGGCCAGGAGCGGGATCTCGAAGCAGGCGGTCTGACCGATCGGAGTCGTGCAGCTCGGCATGACCGCACCCTCGGGGAACGGGTGGTCGAAGGACCCCGCTCGGTTCTTCAACTGGGGGAGGTGATCATCCTCGTGTCGTCCTGCACATGCTTGCTGGAGGCGCGCGCCCGCCGGTACGTGCGACCGGGGGCGGCAGAGCAGCCGATGATTGGTGAGCGTCCAGCCGCTTGGAGTGTCAGTGGCGGAAGTGGCGGACCCTGGTGATGAGCATCGTCGCCCCGGCGCCGTCGCAGGCGGCGATCGCCTCGGAGTCGCGAAGTGACCCGCCCGGCTGGGCGAAAGCCGAGACGCCGGCCTCCAGGCAGACCTCGACCGCGTCCGGGAACGGGTAGAACGCGTCCGAGGCGCAGGCCGCACCCCGCAGCCGGTCGGCCCCCAGGATCACGGCCGCCTTGGCTACGGCCTGGCGGGCAGCATCGACCCGGCTGGTCTGGCCCGAGCCCATCCCGATCAGCATCCCGTCGCGGACGAGGACGATCGCGTTGCTCGTCACCCCGCGCACGAGGCGCCAGGCGAGGTCGAGGTCACGCCGCTCCCCAGAAGTGGGGGTACGCTTCGTGGCCACGCGCCAGGTCGAGGGGTCGTCCGGCGCGACGTCCGGCGCCGTGACGAGAACGGCGCCACCGGCCGCCCGCAACGATCCGAGCGGGTCGGGGGCGGGCGCGGGCAGCCCGGCGACCGCCCGGGCCTTCTCGTCGAGCAGCGGGTCGACCAGCAGCCGCAGGTTCGGCTTGGCGGCCAGCAGCGCCCGGGCTCCCTCATCGTAGCCGGGGGCGACGACCACCTCGAGGAAGATCGAGGCCAGCCGTTCGGCCACCTCGCGGTCCACGGTCCGGGTGAGGGCCACCACCCCGCCGAAGGCGCTGACCGGGTCGCCGGCCAGGGCGTCGCCCCAGGCCGCCGCCAGGGTCTCGCGCTCGGCTGCGCCGCAGGGATTCATGTGCTTGACGATGACGCAGGCCGGGCCGCGCAACGCCCGGCCGAGGGCGGCCACGGCGGACGCATCGAGGACGTTGTTGTACGAGAGGGCCTTGCCCTGGAGCGGCGGCTCGCCCGTGGCGAAGGGGCCGTCGAACGCGCTCGCCCCCGGGCGCCGGTAGCGGGCCGCGGGCTGGTGCGGGTTCTCGCCGTAGCGCAGCGACTCGACCTTCTCGAGGGCGATGGAGACGCTCGGCGGGTACGGGTCGGACGCGCCTGGCAATCCGGGCTCATCGGGCAGCGGCACGCCCGCCGCGGCCATCCGCCGGGGCAGGACGTCCGCGATCCGGGCGTCGTAGGCGGCGGTGTGACGGAAGGCCTCGACGGCCAGCGCCGAGCGGAGGCCCTCCCCCACCCGGCCCTCGGCGTCGAGCTCCTCGAGGACCGCCCCGTAGCGGGCCGGCGAGGTCACGATGGCGACCGAGGCGTGGTTCTTGGCCGCCGCCCGGACCATCGAAGGCCCGCCGATGTCGATCTCCTCGACGAGCCCATCGAGGTCGAGCTCGCCCCGCTCGGCCCGCTCGGCCGCCGCCGCGAAGGGGTAGAGATTGACGACCACGAGCTCGAAGGGTTCGATCGCCGCGGCCGCCAGCTGCTCGCGGTGGGCGGCCAGGCGGCGGTCGGCCAGGATCCCGCCGTGAACTCGCGGGTGGAGCGTCTTGACCCGCCCGTCGAGCATCTCCGGAAAGCCCGTCACGGCCGCCACGTCGGTCACGGGCAGGCCCGCCTCGCGCAGGGTCCGGGCAGTTCCGCCGGTCGACACGAGCTCGAAGCCGCGGGCGAC
>JAGDMV010000188.1 GCA_017860675.1 Chloroflexota bacterium | reverse complement strand
CTGGACACGGACCAGTGGCTGGTCTGCCTGATCGTCGGCCTCCTGATCCTGGTGGTGGGCGAGATCCGCAAGATCCTCTTCAGGACAGCGCTCGACGAGGTGCCGGCGACGGTGACCCCGACCGAGCCGGCGGCCGCACCGGCCGCCTGACGCCGGGACGAGCATCGAGCTCGCTGAGAACGACGACGCGGCCGGCGGGCCCAGGAAGCCACCGGCGCGAGGAGGAAGCCACCGTGACCGAATCTCGGACCGATCGCCTGCGGGAGCTGCGCAGGTTCATCGAGCCGTTCCGGGTTGAGCCGGGTCGGAAGGTCCGGCTGCCGAAGGACTTCGACCCGGGCTACACCGCCGACTTCGTCAAGAAGCAGGACGCCAAGGAGACGCTCCAGCGCGGCGTCCAGCAGCTGGCCGAGTACCAGGCGCGCCTGGCAGCCCAGGACACGTACGGCCTGCTCGTCGTCTTCCAGGCCATGGACGCGGCCGGCAAGGACGGCACCATCAAGCACGTCATGAGCGGGGTCAATCCCCAGGGCGTGGAAGTGTCCAGCTTCAAGGTCCCCTCGTCCGAGGAGCTCGACCACGACTACCTGTGGCGCTACGCTCGCCGCCTGCCGGCCCGGGGGATGATCGGGATCTTCAACCGGAGCTACTACGAGGAGGTCCTCGTCGTCCGGGTCCATCCCCAGATCCTGGCCGGCCAGAAGATGCCGCGGAAGGCGAAGGGCAAGGATGTCTGGGCGCGCCGCTTCCGGGAGATCAACGACTGGGAGCGGTACCTGGTCGACAACGGGATCCACGTCGTCAAGCTCTTCCTCAACGTGTCGCGGGAAGAGCAGAAGGAGCGGTTCCTGGCCCGGGTCGACGACCCGGAGCGCAACTGGAAGTTCTCGGCAGCCGACATCCGCGAGCGCCGCTACTGGGACGACTACCAGAAGGCGTTCGCCGAGATGCTGGCAGCGACCAGCACCGAGTGGGCGCCCTGGCACGTGATCCCCGCCGATCGCAAGTGGTTCATGCGGATCGCTGCCGGGGCGGTCATCCTCGACAAGATCATCGACCTCGACCCGAGGTTCCCGACGGTCAGCGACGAAGCCCGGGCCGAGATGCTGAAGGCCCGTGACGAGCTGCTCGCCGAGGATGGGCAGGCGCAGGCGGACCCGAAGGCAACCGGGCAGGCAAGAGCCTCGCGGGGCTGACCTCCGCCGGGAGCGCGGGCCCGGCGACCGGCTGGCCGGGAGCCAGGCACCACCCGCCCGCCTCCGCCGGGCACCACTCCTGACCGGGAGGCCCGGCCGCCGTACCATGGCGCCATGAGTCCCGAGGGGGGCACGACGCCCCACCCTGTCGCCGCGGCCGGCCGGCCGCGGATCCTCGCCATCATGGGCTCCGGCGAGATGGCGCCCGCGATGGCGAAGGAGCACGTCGGGCTCTTCGCGCGCTTCGGGGCCGAGCCCGTGTCCGGTGCGGTCATCGACACCACCTATGGCTTCCAGGAGAACGCCGACGAGCTGAGCGAGCGGCTGCTCGAGTTCTTCGTCGAGCGGATCGGGCGGCCCTTCACGGTCGCCTCGTACCGCTCGCGCGAGGTCGATGCCGCCACGGCCGCGACGGCGGTCGCCCATATCCGGGCCGCCGGCTACGTGATGGCGGGGCCCGGCAGCCCGAGCTACGCCCTTCGCCACTGGGCCGGCGGGCCGATCCCCGGCGCGCTGGCCGCCAAGCTCACCTCGGGCGGCATCCTGGTCATGGCGAGCGCGGCGGCGTTGACCCTCGGAGTCGTCACGATCCCGATCTACGAGATCTACAAGGTCGGCGAGGAGCCGCACTGGCTCGAAGGCCTGGACCTCCTCGGCGCGACCACGGGCCTGCGGGCCGCGGTCGTGCCCCACTTCGACAACGCCGAGGGCGGCACCCACGACACCCGCTACTGCTACATGGGCGAGCGGCGGCTGCGGATCCTCGAGCGGCTGCTTCCCGAGGGCGCCTTCGTGCTCGGCGTCGACGGCCACACGGCGCTCATCCTGGATCTCCAGGCGGGCACGGCAGCGGTGCGAGGGCTCGGCGGCGTCACCGTCCGCGTGGCCGGCCG
The DNA here is from genome assembly GCA_017860675.1 of Chloroflexota bacterium. Taxonomy (GTDB): domain Bacteria; phylum Chloroflexota; class Limnocylindria; order Limnocylindrales; family CSP1-4; genus CTSoil-043. The sequence goes on along the minus strand of JAGDMV010000188.1, from coordinate 1,675 downwards.
GAGCGCCGTCTTCCCGAGCGGCACCGAGACCGGCATCGCCGCGCTGGCCGAGGCGGCAGCGGGCCTGGCGGCCGGGCGTCCTGTCGCCCTGCCGGCGCCCATCGGCGAGGCTGTGCCGGAAGCGGCGACGGCCGAAGGTGACAGGTTGCCACCCGAGGCCGCCGGCCAGGATGCGGTCGCCGGCCTCGAGAGTGCCTTTGCCCGCGCCATCGACGAGCGCGACGTGCCGTCGGCGGTCAGCGCCCTGCTCGACCTCGACTCGGCCATCGAGGCGAGGACCCGCGCCGGGGAGGACAGCCTCGAACTCGACGACGCCCGGCTGGTCTTCCGCTCGCTCATCGCCCGGCTGGGGGAGGCTGCCGTGGCCGGCGTCCGTGATCCGCGCGACGCCGTCGGCCCGTTCGTGGAGGCACTGCTCGAGCTGCGGGCGCGCGCCCGCGACGCCCACGACTGGGCCGTGGCAGACCTGGTCCGCGATCGCCTGGTCGCGGCCGGGGTGGAGGTTCGCGACGGACCGGACGGCTCCGCCTGGTACCTCGGGGGTGAGAGCGGGTGAGCGAGCGAGCGGTCGACTACACGCTGCCCGCGCTCGACGGGTCCGAGCGGATCGCCCGGGCCTGGGCCAGGGTCCCCGCCGTCCCGTCGCCCGCCGAACGCGCCGCGCTCATGGCGCGGGCCGCCGAGCTGCTGCGCGCCAACGACGCCGTGCTTGTTGCCCACTTCTACGTCGACGGCGACATCCAGGACCTGGCCCTCGAGACCGGCGGCTGCGTGGCCGACTCGCTCGAGATGGCCCGCTTCGGGCGCGACCATCCGGCGTCCACCCTGGTCGTCGCCGGGGTGCGCTTCATGGGCGAGACGGCGGCCATCCTCAGCCCCGGGAAGCGGGTGCTGATGCCCGACCTGGACGCGACCTGCTCGCTCGATCTCGGCTGCCCGCCGGACGAGTTCGCCGCCTTCTGCGACGCCAACCCCGATCGCACGGTCGTCGTCTACGCCAACACCAGCGCGGCGGTGAAGGCGCGGGCCGACTGGATGGTCACCAGCTCGATCGCCCTGGCGATCGTCCGCCACCTGGCCGCCCGGGGCGAGCGGATCCTGTGGGCGCCCGATCGTCACCTCGGCGGCTACATCGCCCGCGAGACCGGCGCCGACATGCTCCTCTGGAACGGCGCCTGCGTCGTCCACGAGGAGTTCAAGGGGCTTGAGCTGGAGCTGCTCCGGGCGGAGCACCCCGACGCCCTCGTCGTGGTCCACCCGGAGTCGCCCGAGGCCGTCGTCGCCCAGGCCGACGTCGTCGGCTCGACGTCGCAGCTGCTGAAGGCGGTGATCGAGGGCGACGCACCCGAGTACATCGTCGCCACCGACAACGGCATCTTCCACCGGATGCGCCAGCTGGCCCCGGGCAAGACGCTCATCGAGGCCCCGACCGCCGGCGCCGGCGCGACCTGCAAGAGCTGCGCCCACTGCCCGTGGATGGCGATGAACGCCGTGGCCGGCGTGATCGACTGCCTGGAGCGCGGCAGCGGCGAGATCACCGTGCCGGAGCCGGTCCGCACGCGCGCCCTCGTACCGGTCGAGCGGATGCTGGCCTTCGCCGCCGCTCACCCGGAGAGCATCGTCGCGGCCTACCGCGGCCACGTCCCGCATCTCGGCTCGGCCTAGGTCGGCTGCC
>JAGDMV010000187.1 GCA_017860675.1 Chloroflexota bacterium | reverse complement strand
ATGGACCGCTTCGACAAGTTCACCGACCGCGCGCGCAAGGTCCTGACGCTTGCCCAGGACGAGGCGCAGCGCTTCAACCACAACTACATCGGCACCGAGCACCTCCTCCTCGGGCTCGTCCGCGAGGGCGAGGGGGTGGCCGCGCGCGTGCTCGAGAACATGAACGTCGAGCTGCCCAAGGTCCGGACGGCGGTCGAGTTCATCATCGGCCGGGGAGATCGCCCGGTCGTGGGCGAGGTTGGCCTGACGCCGCGCGCCAAGCGGGTCATCGAGCTGGCCATCGACGAGGCTCGCCGGCTCGGCCACAACTACATCGGCACCGAGCACCTCCTCCTCGGGCTGGTGCGGGAGGGCGAGGGGATCGCCGCCGGTGTCCTCGAATCGCTGGGGGTCAACCTCGACAAGGTCCGCCACGAGGTGATCCGCGTCCTGTCCCAGTCGTCCGCGGTCGGGCCCGCCCAGGAGACGAAGCGCTCGTCGAAGACCCCGACCGTCGACCAGCTCGGGGTGAACCTGACCGAGGCCGCCCGCTCCGGCAAGCTCGACCCGGTGATCGGGCGCGAGAAGGAGATCGAGCGCGTCATCCAGATCCTGTCGCGCCGGACCAAGAACAACCCCGCCCTGATCGGCGAGCCGGGCGTCGGCAAGACCGCCATCGCCGAGGGCCTGGCCCACCGGATCGTGGCCAACGACGTACCGGAGACGCTCCTCAACAAGCGCGTCCTGACCCTTGACATCGGCTCGCTGGTCGCCGGCACGAAGTACCGCGGCGAGTTCGAGGAACGGCTCAAGAAGATCATCGAGGAGCTGCGCAGCACGAACGACGCGATCCTGTTCATCGACGAGCTGCACACCCTCGTGGGCGCGGGCGCGGCCGAAGGCGCGATCGACGCGGCCAACATCCTCAAGCCGCCCCTGTCGCGCGGCGAGCTCCAGTGCATCGGCGCCACGACGCTCGACGAGTACCGCAAGTACATCGAGCGCGACGCCGCCCTCGAGCGCCGCTTCCAGCCGGTCATGGTCGACGAGCCGACCTTCGAGCAGACGGTCGAGATCCTGTTCGGCATCCGCGAGCGTTACGAGCAGCACCACAAGGTCGCCATCACCGACGAGGCTGTCCGGGCCGCCGCCGACCTGTCGATTCGCTACATCACCGACCGACACCTGCCCGACAAGGCGATCGACCTTGTCGACGAGGCGGCCAGCCGCGTCCGGCTGCGCTACGCGTCCGCCCCGCCCGAGCTGCGCGAGGCGCAGAAGGAGGTCGACCGGATCGGCCGCGAGAAGGACGCCGCCATCAACGCCCAGGAGTACGAGACGGCCGCCCGGCTGCGGGAGGCCGAGACGGACGCCACCGAGCGGGCCGACCAGCTGCGGGCCGCCTGGCAGGCGAAGGTCGCCGGGGAGCAGGCCCGGGTGGACGAGGAGGATATCGCCCAGGTCGTGGCGATGTGGACCGGGATCCCGGTCACCCGGATCGCCCAGGAGGAGTCCGAGCGGCTGCTGCAGATGGAGGAGCAGCTGCACAAGCGGGTCATCGGCCAGCAGGAGGCGATCGAGACGATCTCGCGCGCCGTGCGCCGCGCCCGGGCCGGCCTCAAGGATCCCAAGCGGCCGATCGGGTCGTTCATCTTCCTGGGGCCCACCGGGGTCGGCAAGACGGAGCTGGCCAAGGCCCTGGCCGAGTTCATGTTCGGCTCCGAGGACTCGCTCATCAAGATCGACATGAGCGAGTTCATGGAGCGCCACAACGTCAGCCGCCTCGTCGGCGCGCCACCGGGCTACGTCGGCTTCGACGAGGGCGGCCAGCTGACCGAGGCCGTCCGTCGCAAGAGCTACGCGGTCGTGCTGCTCGACGAGATCGAGAAGGCCCACCAGGAGGTGTTCAACATCCTCCTGCAGATCCTCGAGGACGGTCAGCTGACCGACGCCAAGGGCAGGCGGGTCGACTTCCGCAACACGATCGTGATCATGACCTCCAACCTCGGGGCGCGGCAGCTCCAGACGGGTGGCTCGCTCGGTTTCCGGCCCTTCGGCGAGACCGAGGAGGCCCGGGCCGAGCAGTCCTACGAGGTCATCCGCGAGAAGGTCACGACGGAGCTCAAGAACGCCTTCCGGCCCGAGTTCCTCAACCGGATCGACGCCACGATCGTCTTCCGGCCGCTCACGCAGGACGAGATCCGCCAGATCGTCGACCTGATGCTGGCCAGGGTGAAGGACCGCCTGCGCGCCCAGCAGATGACCCTGGAGGTCACCCAGGCCGCAAAGGACCACATCATCAAGATCGGCTACGACGCCGCCTACGGCGCCCGACCGCTGCGGCGGGTGATCCAGAACATGATCGAGGACGTCCTCGCCGAGCAGCTCCTGCTGGGCCGCTACCGGCCCGGAACGGTGATCACGGTCGACAAGGGCGACGAAGCCGGTCTCTCGATCGGGCCCGCCGAGGAGGAGGTACCCGCCGCCGTCGAGGCGCTCGGCAGCACGTGACGCGGCCGCGCAGCCGCTTCATCTGCCAGTCCTGCGGCGCTGCGTCTGTCCGCTGGGAAGGCCAGTGCCACGCCTGCGGGGCCTGGAACACCCTGGTCGAGACGGCCGTCCGGGACGCCCCCGCCGCCCGGCGGCGGTCCGCGACCACGGTGACGGCGACGGCGCTGGCGCGGCTGGCCGAGTCGCCGGTGGCCCGCGCCCCGGTCGGGATCGGCGAGCTCGACCGGGTCCTGGGCGGCGGCCTCGTGGCCGGGTCTCTCGTACTTCTCGGCGGCGAGCCGGGGATCGGCAAGTCGACGCTCCTCCTCCAGGCGGCAGCCGGGGTGGCCGGGGCCGGCAGCTCCGTGCTCTATGCGACGGGCGAGGAGTCGGCTGGCCAGGTCCGGCTGCGGGCGGAGCGGCTGGGACTGCTGGCCGGCGCCCCCGGCGAGGGGATCTCCGTGCTGGCCGAGAGCGCCGTCGATCGCGTGCTGGAGGCAGCCCGTGCGGCCCGACCCACGGTCCTGGTGGTGGACTCGATCCAGACGGCCACCCTCGACGAGCTCGAAGGCCCGGCCGGCAGCGTGGGCCAGGTCCGCGAGTCGGCGCTCCGCTACCAGGAGCTGGCCAAGACGGAGGGTGTCGTCGTCGTCCTCGTCGGGCACGTGACGAAGGATGGGAGCCTGGCCGGGCCGAAGACCCTGGAGCACCTCGTCGACGCGGTCCTGTCGCTGGAGGGTGAGCGGACCAGCGGCCTGCGGCTCCTGCGCGCGTCAAAGAACCGCTTCGGCAGCACCGACGAGGTCGGAGTCCTGGAGATGGGCGAGGACGGCCTGCGCGAAGTCGCCGATCCGGCCCGCGCCTTCCTCGGCGAGCACGACCAGCCGGCTCCGGGGAGCGTCGTGGGGGTGACGCTCGAAGGCAGCCGGGCGCTGCTGGTCGAGGTCCAGGCCCTGGTCGCGCCGGCCGGCTACGGCCTGCCGCGGCGGACCGCGATCGGGCTCGACCCAGCTCGGCTTGCCCTGCTCGTGGCCGTCCTCGGGCGCCGCGCCGGGATCGGCCTCGGCAGCCACGACGTGTACGCCAACCTGGCCGGCGGCCTGTCGGCCGACGACCCGGCGCTCGACCTCCCGGTGGCCATCGCGCTGGCCTCCTCGCTGCGCGACCGGCCGGTGGTGCGCAGCGTCGGCGGCCTGGCCCGCAGGCTTCGCGAGGCTGCCCGGCTGGGGTTCAGCCGGGCGATCGTGCCCCGCCCCGGGCGCAGCGTCGGGGGTGACGCCCGCCGGGCGCGATGCTAGGCTCTGCGCTCGGCGCTGATCCGGGACCGCTGGTCCCGGGCGACCGCCTCGCTGGTCCCGCCCCCCGACCCTTGATCCGCGTCATCCGCATCCTCGGCACCGCCATCGGCATCCTAGTCGGCCTCGCCCTCGTCGCCGACCAGGGTGGCCCATTCCGCGACTCGCCCTACGCCGGGGTTCTCATCGCGGCCTGGCTGGTCGCCTGGGGGGTCATGGGCTTCGCCCTGCTGCCCTACCTCACGGTCGTCCCGGCGGGCTGGATCGTCCGCCGCGTCCAGGAGCTGTCGACGGCCGAGTTCGTGACCGCGGTCGGCGGGCTGCTGATCGGCCTGCTGATGGGCCTCCTGCTGGGCCTGCCCCTGTCCGCCTTCCCGCCCCCCCTGGGAACCTGGCTGCCGCTCGGCGTGTCGATCATCCTCGGCCTTGGCATGGCCGGTCTGACCATCGCCAAGCGCAACGACCTGATCGTGGCCGCAGAGGCGATCGGGCTGATCCGGCGCCCCGGCGCCGAGAGCCCGCCGCCGCCCACCGGCGAAGCGCCGATCGTGGTCGATACGAGCGCCATCATCGACGGGAGGATCGCCGACATCGCCGAGGCCGGCTTCCTGCCGGGCACCCTGGTCATCTCCCGGGTCGTGCTCGACGAGCTGCAGAAGATCGCCGATAGCCCGGACGCGCTCCGCCGGAACCGCGGCCGTCGCGGCTTGGAGATCGTCGGCCGGCTCCAGAAGGAGGGCAGGACGTCGGTCGAGATCGTGGACGACGGCTTCCCCGACATCGCCGAGGTGGACGGCAAGCTGGTCGCCCTGGCCCGGGCGCGCGGCGGCCCGATCCTGACCAACGACTTCAACCTGAACCGGGTGGCCGAGATCCAGGGGCTGCGGGTGATGAACGTCAACTCGCTCGCCAACGCGCTCAAGCCCGCGGTCCTGCCGGGCGAGGAGCTGCGGGTCCGTGTGATCCAGGAGGGCAAGGAGCCCGGCCAGGGCGTCGGCTTCCTCGACGACGGGACGATGATCGTGGTCGAGGGCGGGGCGCGCTTCCTCGATCGCGACCTCGACGTGGGCGTGACCCGGGTCCTGCAGACGGTCGCCGGGCGGATGATCTTCGCCCAGCCGCGCCCCGAGTGACCGCCTTCGACGTCGTCGTGGTGGCCGCGGGCGAGAGCCGGCGGATGGAGGGCCGGGACAAGGTCTGGGCCCCGCTGGCTGGCCGGCCCCTCCTCGCGTGGACCCTCGACGCCATCGCCGCCGCGCCCGGGGTGGCGCGGGTAGCCGTGGTGGCGGCCGCGGACCGGCTGCCCACGCTCGCCCGGGCGGCGTGGCTCCCGGACGCAGTCGTGGCTGTCGTGGCCGGAGGCCCGCGTCGCCAGGAGTCGGTGGCGGCCGGCGTCGGCGCGCTCTCGCCCGGCGCGGGCGACGATGTCATCCTCGTCCACGACGGCGCCAGGCCGCTGGTGAGCCCCGGCCTCGTCGCGCGGGTGGCGGCTGCCGCGGCTGCGACCGGTGCCGCCATCCCGGTCCTGCAGGTGGCGGAGACGGTGAAGCGGGTGGAGGAGGGGAGGGTCGTCGCCACCGTCGACCGCCGGCCGCTGGCCCTCGCCCAGACGCCGCAGGGGATGCGCCGCTCGATCCTGGCCGCCGCATGGGAGCGGTTCCCGCCGGACGGCCCCGAGACCTGGACAGACGAGGCTGCCCTGCTGGAGGCCTGTAGAATCCCGGTCGATGCGATCCCCGGCGAGCCTGCCAACCTCAAGGTGACGCTGCCCGACGACCTGGCCCGGGCCGAAGCCGTGCTGCTCGGCGGCCGGGGCGGCGGGACCGCGGGCACGCCGCTCGCGCTGCCGGCCGGCGGCACCGGCGAGGTGTCCGTCGCCACTGCAGCGGGCCTGCGCATCGGCCTCGGCGAGGACTCGCACCCATTCGGTCCCGGGGAGCCGCTGCGCCTCGGCGGCATCGAGATCCATGGCGCGCCTCGCCTCCTCGGGCACTCGGACGGCGACGTGGCCCTCCACGCGGTCGGCACCGCCCTGCTGGGTGCGGCAGGCCAGGGCGACCTTGGCCGGGTCTTCCCGGCCGGACCCGAGACCCCGGCGGGGATCGCCAGCACGGACCTGCTGGCCGAGGTCGGCCGCCGCGTCGCGGCTGCCGGCCTGGAGCCCCGCTGGGTCGACGTCACCATCACCGGCTCGCGGCCGCCGCTTGCCGGCCGGCTGCCCCAGATGGCCTCGG
>JAGDMV010000186.1 GCA_017860675.1 Chloroflexota bacterium | reverse complement strand
AGGAGCGCTCGCCGGGATCGTCGGCATGTTCCTGGCCGTCCCGGTCCTCGGCGTGGTCGCCACGACCTGGCGGACGGTCCTGGCCGTGTTCGGGAACGATCCGCCAGAGGCAGCGCAGGCCACGTCCGGCGAGCGTCCGGCGGCCGTCGCGGGCCCGGGCCCGCGGGATGGCCCCGACCCGTCCCCCGGCGAAGCGCCACCCGAGGAGCAGGGCCCGACGGGAGGCACGCCCCCGGAGCCGGCCGCCGGCTGACCAATGCCCGCCCTCTGGCTGCTGGCCGTCGTCCTCGTGCTGGGTACGCTGGCCGGGTTCTCGCCGACGAAGGCGGCGACGACGATGATGCTCCTCGGCAGGGGCACGCTGCGCTGGCCGCGCGTCGCGGCCTTCGCGGCCGGAAGCACGACGGTCATCCTGCTGACCGGCATCCTCGCCGCCCTCAGCCAGGTCACCCTCGCCTCGGCCGACGCGTCACGCCGGCTGACCGGCCTCATCGACCTTGCCCTGGGCCTCATCCTCGTCGTCGTCGCCGTCGTGGTCACGGTCCGGGCGCGCCGGAGCCGGGCACGAGCAGTCCCTGAGGCCGCCCCCGACCAGGGCGAGCGGCCGACACGGGCCATCGCCTCAGCCTTCGGCCTCGGGGCAGGCGAGACGCTCCAGGCGGTCGGGAAGCTCGTTCTGTTCGCGGCCGCCGTCAACCGGATCGCGGCCACGCCGCTGCCCGTGGTCCTGGCCCTCGTCTACTTCCTCGTGCTGGTCGGGCTCACCCAGCTGCCCGTGTGGGCGCCGGCCGTCCTGTTCGTGCGCTCGCCGGACCGTTTTGCCCGCGTGAGCGTTGAAGTCGACCGGCGGCTGTCCGGGCCCGGCAGCCCGATCGTGATCGCCGCGACCGCGGCGATCGGGATCTGCCTCGTCGTCTTCGGCCTCCTCCTCCTCCGGGGAACCGCCTAGCGGTCCTCTGGCGGCGACCGTCCCCACGGGTGGGCGATCACTCGACGGGCACGACGAGCACGTACTTCCCGTTCTTGTCCGGGTACGACCCGAGCCGCCGCTTCCACGGCAGGTAGTCCTCGTCCAGCTTGCCGACGGGCACGAGGGTGTCGGGCGGGCGCGAGTAGCCCCATATCGACGAGTAGCGCGGGTACCAGACGTCCTCGATGTTGACGGCGATCACGGTGAAGTCCCTGGTCGCGGCCGGGTCGGCATTCGCCTTGAAGCCCGACATGACCCAGGAGTGGGCTCCCTTCCAGACGAGCAGGCCGACCGGCCGGTTGGTGGCCCGGATCTGGCGCGCCGCCAGCTTGACGGCGGCCTTGATCGAGCCGGCCACACGCACCTCGTACTTGCCGTAGCCGAGCTTCGCCAACGCCCTCGCCCAGCCCTCGGGCTCGGCCGCCCCATCCGGGGACGGCGCCAGCGACCGGGTAAGCCGGAAGAGACGAGCCTGGGTCGTCCGGGTGCGGTCGGCCCCCCTGTCCATGATGTTCATCATCGTCTGGACCGCGGCCGCCAGGCACCACGTGTCGGTGAACTCGCCGATGAAGTCTCCCTTCCGGTAGAGGTCCATCGCGAACGGCCGCGGCCGCGGAGTGGGCGAGGGCGTGACCGTCGGCGCAGGCGTGTCGGTCGGTGCCGCGCTCGGCTGGGGCGAGGTCGCGGGCGATGACCCCGGGGTGCCGGACGTGCCCGCCCCCGGCGAGGGTGACGCGCTCGGCGCGGGGCTCACCGCGAACGGGCTCGGCGCAGCTGTTGGAGGCGGCTCCGGCGTGGCCTCGGGCTCGCGTTCACGTGGCCAGGCGGTCTCGGCCGGGACGACCGCCAGGCTGGCCGAGCCGAGCGCCTCGCCTGCGGCGTGGATCGTGCCGACCGCGATGACCACCACCGCCAGGCCGGCGAGCAGCTGGCCGGTGGCGCGGCGGCCGAGTCCGGCGCGCTGCGGTGCCGGTCGCCCGGAGGACCCGGCGGGCGTCACTCCAGCAGGGACGTCGACTCCCACCCGGGCCATCCGGGGCCCGAGCGCGACCGCCAGCAGGGCGACCTTGACGGCCATCCCGGCGGTGAAGGCCGCGGGAATCGCCGTTAGCCCGATCGCCGGCGACAGCATCTCGGCGGCGACGATCGTCACCACGAAGCCGACGACCGAGGCGAGCGTCGGCAGGATGGTGTTGTGAGTGGCGTACAGGGCTCGCGTCAGGAGGTGGGTGAGGCTCTCGAGCGGCACGGCCAGGGCGAACACGGCAAGGAGCCCGGCCGTGCGGGCGACGTCCTCCTCGTCGAAGGCCCCGCCGCCGAGCAGGACCCTGATCCCGAGCTCGCCGAGGACGACCAGGGCGAGGGCGGCGGCGACGGTGATCAGCGTGATCGTCACCAGGTTCGTGCTGAAGGTGCGCCGGAAGCCGCGCCCGTCGCCGGCCGCGGCGGCGCTGGCCAGGACCGGGAAGGCGGCGATCGCGAACGACGCACCGATGAGGCTGACCGGGACGCTCTGGAAGTTGCGGGCGAAGCTGACCGAGCTGACCGAGCCGGCCGTGAGCGACGAGGCGAGCGCGGTGAAGTAGAGGAAGGTGAGCGGCTCGATCGGGTGGGCCAGCATCCGCGGGATCATCAGCCGGACGAACTCGCCGAGGCCCTTCACACGGAGAGCCAGGCTGAACCCGATCCGGAAGCTGGTGCGGCTCACCCCGAGCAGCCGGACGGCGAGATGGGCGACCGCTCCGGCCACGGCGCCGACAGCTGCCGCGTAGATGCCCATCCGGTCCGCCAACAGGACGGTGCCGGCCACGATCCCCGCGTTGTACATGAGCGGGGCCAGGCCGACGGCCAGGAAGCGCCGTTCGGCTACCAGCACCTCGCCCAGGACCAGCGACGCGGCGAAGATCGTCGGGGTGATGCACATGACCCGGAACAGGCCGACATACAGGTCGAGCTGCTCGCCGGTGAAGCCGGGCACGATGAGGGAGGCAGTCTGCGGGGCGAGGACGAAGAGCACGGCCGACACGACCGCCATCGTCGCCACGGCGAGGGTCAGGACGGTCCGGCCGAAGGCCTGGGTGCTGGCGGCGGCCTGTGCCCGGGCCGCGCCCGGCTCGCCGCGCAGGCCGGTGAACACCGGCACGAAGGCGGCAACGAGCCCGCCGGCCACGAGCACGTCGAGCAGCAGCTCGGGCAGGACGAAGGCCGCGTTGTAGGCGTCCAGCTCGGCGCCCGCGCCGTAGGTCCGGGCAAACAGCCGATCGCGGACCAGGCCCATGGCGTAGCCGGCGAAGGTGAGCACGGCCAGCAGGACCGCGCCGCCCGGCAGGCCGGCCTTGACGAGCGCCACGGCCCGTCGAACCGGGCCCGGCGTCGGGGTGACCGCGGCCGCCCGCTCGATCCCGTCGGGCGGCTGGTCAGGGGGTTTCGCGTTCGAGGCGGACACGTCGCTCCCGTGGTCCCACGGCCTGCCGGCGCCGGCTGTCGGCGGGTCTGACCCCGGGACGCCGGCAGGCCGTCATTGAGACGCGGATGCTGCCCGAGTTGCGCCGCCGGGGCAAGCGCCGACGTGTGCCGGACGTGGCGGCGCTCCCGCGGCAGCTCCCCGCGGCACGTCTCCTGTGCCCCCTTGGGTGGGGGATGGTCCGCGACCCCCTCGAGCATCATGCTTCGCGGGCGCGACCCGGATGGCGGTCAATGCCGTCTGTCGCGCGCCGACACCTTCGGGGGGTTCCACGATGCGCAAGGTCGAGCATCTCGACTTCTCCAGGCCGGACGAGGTCCGGACCTTCGCCCACGGCCGGGCCGAGATCCTCAACACG
>JAGDMV010000185.1 GCA_017860675.1 Chloroflexota bacterium | reverse complement strand
GCTCGTGCCCGGTCGGGCGGAGGCAGCGATCGAGCCGGTCCCCGGGCCCGAGCTCACGGCCGAGGGAGAGGAGGCGGCCCGATGACGCTGCGGCTGTTCGACACCCTGACCGGGGCGGTCCGCGACTTCGTCCCGCTCGACCCGTCGAACGTCCGCATCTACTCGTGTGGGCCGACCGTCTACGGCCCCGCCCACGTGGGCAACTTCCGCTCGTTCCTGGTCGCCGACCTTCTCGTCCGCTACCTGCGCTGGAGCGGCTACACGGTCACCTGGGTGATGAACCTGACCGACGTTGACGACAAGATCATCCGGGGGGCGGCGGCGGAGGGCATCAGCATTGACGTCCTGGCCGAGCGCTACGCGGCGCGCTTCCTGGCCGACGCAGCGACCCTGCGCATGACCACGCCCGACGCGCTCCCCAGGGCCACCGCGCACATCCCCGAGATGGTGGCCCTCGTCGAGCGCCTGCTCGAGCGCGGTCACGCCTACCGCACGGACGACGGCTCGTACTTCTTCCGGATCTCCTCCTGGCCAGCCTACGGCCGGCTGGCCAGGCTGGAGCCCGACCGGCTGCGGACCGGGGAACGCGTTGCCGCCGACCAGTACGACAAGGACGACGTGCGCGACTTCGCCCTGTGGAAGGGACCCCGCGACGGCGAGCCGAGCTGGGAGACGTCGATCGGTCCCGGCCGCCCGGGCTGGCACCTCGAATGCTCCGCGATGAGCATGCACTACCTCGGGCCCTCGTTCGACATCCACACCGGCGGCGTCGACCTGGTCTTCCCCCACCACGAGGACGAGATTGCCCAGAGCGAGGCGGCGACCGACAGGCCCTTCGTCGTCACCTGGCTGCACTGCGCCCACCTGCAGATGGGTGGCGAGAAGATGGCCAAGTCGACCGGCAACATCGCCCGGGTCTCGGAGCTCATCGAGGGCGGGGTATCGCCGCGGGCGCTCCGCTACGCGCTGGTCGCTGCCCACTACCGGACGGGCCTGAACTTCGGCGATGAGTCGCTCGCGGCCGCGACCGCGGCCGTGGACCGGCTGGATGCAGCCGCGGCGGCGCTTGCCGGCTACCGCTCCGACGGTCCCGGCGACCCGACTCTGCCTGCGCTGCTGTCCGGGACCAGGGCGGCCTTCGCCGCGTCCATGGACGACGACCTGGGCATCTCGCCCGCCCTGGCGACCCTGTTCGACCTGGTGCGCGAGCTGAACCGCCGCGTCGCGGTGCGAGCGCTCTCGAGCGCCGACGCTGCCATGGCGCTCGCCGCGTTGCGCGACGTCGACCGTGTACTCGGTGTCCTGCCCGACGAGGCCGACGAGCTCGAGCCGGAGGTGCTGGCGCTTCTCGACGCGCGGGCCGCGGCCAGGGCCGCCCGCGACTGGGCCGAGTCCGACCGTCTGCGCGAGGAGATCGCGCGGCGCGGCGTGCTGGTCGAGGACAGCCGCGATGGCCAGCGCTGGCGGCGGACCGGTGGCTGACGAGCCGCGGGACGCGGAGCGGCAGGACCGGAAGCCCCCGGCCGGGCGCCGTCCCGGAGCAGGTTCGTCCGGACGGGGAGCATCCGGGGCGCGACACAAGGCGGAGGTTCCGCGGCCCGCGTCCGCGGATGGCGCCGCCGGCGGTCCGCCGGGCGCGCGCCAGCCGTCTGCGTCGCGTCCTGCGTCGCGTCCCCGCGCGGCCGCACGTCCGCCCGGTGGCCCGGGCCCGGGAACCGGTCCGGACCGGCGGCCCGTGTCCGGGCGGTCGGCCGGCACGGCTGGTCCGCGCCCGCCGGACCGCGTGCGGGGCGGCGATGGCGGATCGGCGGGTGCCACGCCACGCCCGGGCGGGCCGAGGCCCCGCACGGAGCCCGGCCCTCGGCGCGGCGATCAGCCGGCCGGAGGTCCACGGCCGGCAAGCGGTTCCGGGCCGGTGGGCGGTTCGCCGCCGGCGAGACGAGCTGGCCACCCATCCTCGAAGGGTCGCCCCCCTGGTCCTCCCTGGGCGCAGCTGCCCGACCAGGGCGGCCGGCCGGCCGACCGGGCGTATCGCGGGCACGGGCCGGGCGACCATGCTGGGGGCTCTGGCCGGCGCCCGCCGGGACAGGCCGGCGGGCCTGATCGGCGAGGACCGTCGCCGCGCCCTGGCCACGCGCCGCGGCCGGGTCCGGCGGCATGGCCCGGCCACGCTCCGCAGCCCGGCTACGCGCCGCGGCCGGGTCCGGCGGGACGGCCCGGCCACGCTCCGCAGCCTGGCCACGCTCCGCGGCCGGGTCCGGCGGCAGGACACGGGCGCGCGGCCACGCCGGGTCCGCCCGAGCGACCCCGGCCCGCGGCCGGCGCCCGCCCGCGGCCGCCGCTTGGCTTTGGCCGGGAACGCCCGGCCGGGGCACCTGGTGTCCATGACGGCGTCTACCGTCCCGATCTGTCGCCCCGACCAGGCCCCGCGTGGCCGGCCGCCCCTGCGCCGCGGTCGGCGGCGGAGCTGGCCCGCCTGCTCGGCGAGGGCGAGGAGATCGTAGCCGGTCGCCACCCCGTGGAGGAGTGCTTCGTCGCCCGCCGCGAGGCGCACCGGCTGCTGGTCGTGCCGGCCCGGCGCGACGCCCTGGAGCGCCTCGTTCTCCATGCCACGGCGCTACGGATCCCCGTCGTCGAGGTCGAGGGCGGGACGCTGACCGCGCTGGCCGGCTTCGACGGGCACCAGGGGGTCGCGCTCGTGGTGGCCCCGCGCCGGCCAGCCGGTCTGCACGAGATCGTCGCCCGGGGCCTCGAGCGCCGGCAGCCCGCCCTCGTCCTCGTGCTCGATTCGCTCGAGGACCCACAGAACGTCGGGACGCTGCTGCGGAGCGCCGAGGGTGCAGGCGTCCACGGAGTGGTCTACCCGACCCGGCGCCAGGCGCCGCTGACCGCGGCGGCAGTCAAGGCCGCCGCCGGCGCGACCGAGCACCTGCTGCTTGCCCCGGTCGACGACCTGGTCGAGGCCCTTGTTGACCTCCGGGTGCGCGGCCTCCGGGTGATCGGCGCCGACGACGGGGCGGCGCTCAACTACCGCGATGCCGACCTCCGCGGCCCGGTGGCGCTGGTCGTCGGCAGCGAAGGCCGCGGGCTTGCGCCGGCGGTCCGCCGGCGCTGCGACCTCCTGGTGCGGATCCCGATGCAGGGCCGGATCGGGTCGCTCAACGCGGCCGTGGCCGGCTCCATCCTCCTGTTCGAGGCCGTCGGCCAGCGGGGCGAGGACCCGACTGTCGCGGTGGAGGCTGAGCCCTCCAGCACCGCCGAGCCCGCCGACGCTGCCCCGATCGCCGACGCTGCCCCGATCGCCGACGCTGCCCCGGTCGCCGACGCTGCGGACGCCGCCGGGGGCGACGCCGACCCCGTCGAGCCCTCCGATCTGGCCGGCGCCTCCCAGGACGACGCCGCGATCGGGCCGGATGGGCTTGCTTGACCCGATTCGACCCAGCCCCTACTATGCCCGTTGCGCTCGGAGCCGATCGCAGTCTGCTCTCGCGCGCCCGCCGACGTAGCTCAATTGGTAGAGCAGCGGTTTTGTAAACCGCCGGTTCCGGGTTCGAGTCCCGTCGTCGGCTCCACTCACGTCGCATCCCGGGTCCGGGCCCACATAGCTCAGCCGGCAGAGCACTTCCTTGGTAAGGAAGAGGTCATGGGTTCAAGTCCCATTGTGGGCTCCAGCCTTCCCCGTCGGTGCATCTGTCCCAGAAGCAGCAGGTAGGCACGCACGTGGCCAAGAAGAAGTTCGAGCGGACCAAGCCCCACGTCAACATCGGCACGATCGGGCATATCGACCACGGGAAGACGACGCTCACCGCGGCGATCACCA
>JAGDMV010000184.1 GCA_017860675.1 Chloroflexota bacterium | reverse complement strand
AGCTCGAGACGGCGACCCGCGACTTCACGAGTGTCGTCTCGAGCCACCTCGACCTCGATGCCCTGGCCGACGCTTCGCTCGACGCCCTCCTTCGCCACACGGGCGCGACGGCAGGGGCGCTGCTCGCCGTCCGCGAGGAGGAGCTGGTGCCGCTTGCCAGCCACGGCCTCCGGGCGGTCGAGAGCCTGGCCGGTAACGACCACGTCCGGCGGGCTCTCCGCACCGGCTCGCTTGAACGGATCGCCGTCGACCCGGACATCGGGGTGATCGACTCGCTGCTGCTCGACCAGGTCGCCCGGGAGATCGTCGTCGCACCGGTTGCGTTCAAGGGGGTGCCCCTGGGCGCCCTCGTCCTCGCGTCAGTCACGCCGTTCCCGCCGGACGTGGCCGTCCTCCTCGAGCAGTTCCGGGCCGACCTCGGGCTCGCCCTGAACAACGCCCTGACCCACGACCGGCTCCAACGCCTGGCCGCGCTCGACCCGCTGACCGACGCCTACAACCGCCGCTTCGGGCTGGGCCGCCTCCGCGAGGAGTTCGCCCGGACGCTGCGGTCCGGCACCCCGCTCGGGGTGGTCATGCTCGACCTGGACCGCTTCAAGGGCGTCAACGACACGTACGGGCACCTGGTCGGCGACCGGGTCCTGCGGGCCGTGGCCGGAGCCTGCCGGCGCGTGATCCGCGAGGGCGACGTGCTGGTGCGCTACGGCGGCGAGGAGTTCCTGGCGGTCCTGCCGGGAGCCGGGCGCTCCGACCTGGCCGAGCTGGGCGAGCGGCTGCGGCGGGCGGTCGCCGGGACGGTCGTGGCCGAGGGCGACCAGCGCATCTCGGTGACGGTCAGCGTCGGGGCGGCCTCCTACCCGGAGGACGACGTCGACTCGTACGAGGCCCTGGTCGCCCGCGCTGACGGCGCCCTGTATGCCGCGAAGCACGCCGGACGCAACCTCGTCCGCCTCGCCTGACGAGCTCGTCCGCCTGCCTGATTGCGCGGCTCGCGCGGGCGAGCAGGAGGACGCGCCCGGCGGTCCGGGCGCGTCGGTCGGGGTCGGATCGCTGTCGTGCCGGCTCTGCGGACGGACGGCGGGCTCGGGTCCCCGTCAGCTCTCCATGACCTGGAGCAGGATGGCCACGTAGGGTTTCTGGCCCTCGTCCGGGCTGGTGCCGCACTGGACGACGTACTGGTTGCGGGTCATGACGATCGTGCCTGTCAGGTCCCTGCGCCCCGGAAGATCGGCGGGGGACAGCACCAGGGCCTCCTCGATCAGAATCCACTCCGGCCACGGGAGGATGTGCTGCGTCTCGACCCAGGCGAGGGCCTGCGCCCACGTCGTGCCGTCCCGCACGGGCGCGACGAGGAGGGCTGCCCCCAGCGAGCCCTTCGCCCACGCCGGCGTGTTGACCAGGGTGAAGGTGACGGCTGCGCCGCGCGGGATGACGGCTGGACCCGCGTACGTGCACGTCTGCCCGTCGAAGGTGACGGTGGCGGAAATCGCCACGGGGGTCGCCGTCGCCGTCGGGGCGGGCGTCGCCGTCTCCGACCTCGTCGTGAGCAGGATCGCCGGATAGGGCCTGTGGCCCTGCTCGTCCGGGTGGGTGTTGCACACCACGACGTAGAGGCTGCGGGTCATGACGGTCGTGCCCGTCTCGTCCGTACGCCCCTCATCGGGGATCACTGACAGGGCCTCGCCCAGGCCATCCTCGCCCGCCCCATAGCGATCGAAGCCGGTCCCCGGGATTCTCATCCACTCCGGGAACGGGAAGACGTGTTGCGTCGCCGCATAGGCGAGGACCTCCGCCCACGTCGTGCCGTCCCGCACGGGCGTGACCCAGAGGCCCGCCCCGAGCGATCCCTTGGCCCACGCTGGCGCGTTGACCAGGGTGAAGGTGACGGCTGCGCCGCGCGGGACGACGGCCGGGCCGTCGTACTTGCACGACTGCCCGTCGTAGGTGACCGTGGCGGAGATCGCCACGGGGGTCGTCGTCGTCGCGGGCGTCGCCGAAGCCGGGGTGGCCAGCGCTTGCCCAGGCGTCGCTGCCGGGGAGGCACTCCCGCTGCATGCCGCGACCACCACCACGAGCGCCCCGATGAATGTCGTGAAGCGTCCCATGACGCACCGCCTTCTCTGCCTCGGACCCGGGTCTCCATTCGCCCGGGCTTCACCGTCGATCCTGCCGGGGGGCGGTGTGCATCCGGCTAGGAACCGGCTAGGGCCGCGGCGCGCGGCCAGGCGGTGCGCCGTCATCGGCTCGCTCCACGCCGGGTCAGCTCGATGTCCGCCAGCACGGAGTCGAGGCTCTCCGGGCCCCACGCCACGTAGTCCAGCATGTCGCGCTCGAAGCGAGCGGCGACGGCCGGCGGCATGAGATCGGAGGCGTCGACGCGGAACGTGCCCGCGCGCAGGGCCTCTCGCACCAGCCCACCCTCCGCCCGGGCGACCGGATCCGCGGGGGCCGTCCCGGCGGCGTCCCCCGTCGGCCAGAGCCCGGCCGACACCAGATCGGTCGTCCCTGTCGAGGCGACCTCGCCGCCGAGGAGGAACTCGATCAGCCGGCGCACTTCCGGTCGATCCCGGAAGACCACCAGCTCGTAGGCATGGCCCCGTACCGCGCCCGAGGACCCGGGATCGGCGGCCGGGAACGGGAAGGCGGCGAGCACGTCCGATCGTCCCTTCGGCCACGAGCGACGATCCGTCCCGCCCCCGAGGTGGAGCCAGCAGCCGGGTGGGTCGAGGAACATCGGCCAGGCGGCGAGGCCCCGGGGGATCGAGCCGATCGCGCCGGTGCCAAGGAGCACATGACCGTCCTGCAGCACCATCCGGCGGAAGTCGGCGAACGCAGCCGCGATGGCGATATGTTCGAACGAGCCATTGCCGGTGGCCCAGCCATCGTACTGGTCCGGGCCCGCCGTGCTGAGCACGAGCTCCTCGACGAAATCGGCTGCGCTCGCGCCCGAGTTCGCCCCGTCCTCGAGGCCAAGGCACCACGGTGTGTGGCCGTCGGACGTCATCTGCTCGACCAGGGCGCTCAGCTCGTCCAGCGTCCGAGGGACGCGATAGCTGGCCTGCTCGAACGCTGCCTGCGGGTACCAGACGAGGCTCGATGCCTCCACAACGACCGGTGCGCCGAAGAGGCTGCCCTCGGCGGCCGGCCAGGTGCCGTCGGCGCCGACGGTCCCTAGCCCCACCAGGTAGCCGCCGGCGGCGGAGCGAAGCCGCTCCAGCTCGATGAAGCCGGACATGTCCACCAGCAGCCCGGCCCGCGCCAGCTTGGCCACGACGGCCGGCCGCGAGACGATCGCGGCGTCGGGCAGGTCGCCCGACGCGACGCGTGCCTCCAGATCGGCGTCCGCGCCGGTCGCCCAGGCCAGCTCGATGCCTGACCGGTCCTCCAGCGTCGACGTGAGCGGTGTCATGTCCGCGGGTAGCAGCGACACGGCGTCGACCCGCGTCCCGGCCAGCGAGGCGCTGGCCAGCCGCTCCACGGGGACGGTGCCGGACGCGGTGTAGACGGCCAGCGCCCGGGTGTCATCCGGCGCCGACGGCGGGTCGGGACACGCTGCGAGGTGGAGGTACGTGCGGCACTCCTCCGGAGTAAGCGTGCGTTTCGCATTGCTGGCTGCCAGCGCCATGAGCTGCTCGGGCGGCAGGAGCATGACCCCGCGGAGACCGTGAGGGCTCGACCGGACTGCGATCGGAGCGTCGTCGCCCGGATACGCGACGTGGAGCTCCTGGAGCGCCCAGTGAAGGGCGTCCATGGCTTGCTCGACGGCATAGCCCCGGCCGGCGGTGGCCCGGGCAGCCTCGAGCGCGAGCAGCAGGCTCAGACCGGGATCGGTCCCG
>JAGDMV010000183.1 GCA_017860675.1 Chloroflexota bacterium | reverse complement strand
TTGAGGCGGTTGTTGCGGTTGATGACCCGCCGATACAGGTCGTTGAGGTCGGAGGTCGCGAAGCGGCCGCCGTCGAGCTGGACCATCGGCCGCAGATCGGGCGGGATGACCGGCAGGACCGAGAGGATCATCCACTCGGGCTGGGTGCCGGAGCGACGGAAGGCCTCGATCAGGCGGAGGCGCTTGATCGCCTTCTTTCGCCGCTGGCCCGACGACGTGCGCACCTCGACGTGGAGGTCGCGGGCGAGCTCCTCGACGTCCATCCGGCTGATGATGTCGCGGACGGCCTCGGCGCCCATGCCGGCCCAGAAGACGCGCCCGCCGCGGGCGCCGGAGCCGTAGCGCTCGTCGAGGAGGCGGAAGTCGGTCTCGCCGAGGGTCATCATCGCCTTGAGCGACTCGATCTCGTCGCGCTGGCGGCGGATCTCGTCCTGCAGGCCGGTGGCCTCCTGGCGCAGCTCCTCTCGCCGGGCGTCGATGGCGGCCTCCATCTCGAGCTGGAGATCGGCGATCTTCTGCTCGGTGGCCGCCGCCTCGTCCGCCTCGCGGCTCTTGAGCTCGGCGTCGATCCGGTCGGACTCGGCCTGGACGACCTGGCGCAGCTGGGCGACCGCCGCCTTGCCGCCCTTGTCGCCGGCGGCGACGATCACCTCGCCCGTCGGGCCGAAGGCGATCGTCTCCTCGCTGACGGCGGAGCCCAGCCCCTTGAGCTGACCCTCCACGGCCTTGGCCGCCTCGGCGATGGCCTCCATCCGGTCAGCCCGCTGCTGCTCCTGCTCCGAGCGAGTGGCGGCCAGGGCGGCCGACAGCTCGTCCTTGTGGCGGAAGAGGTCGACCCGCAGCCGCTCCTCGTAGCCGGCCAGCTCCTCGCCGCTCTTGCCGCCGCGGCCCTCGGCCTCCTCGTCCAGGGCTGCCAGCGCGCGCCGGCGGGCCTCCTCGTCGACGTGAGTGACGATGTAGAGGGCGAAGTAGAGGATCCGCTCCAGGTTGCGGGGGCTGATGTCGAGCAGGATGCCCAGCCGGCTGGGGGTGCCCTTGAAGTACCAGATGTGGCTCACCGGGCTGGCCAGCTGGATGTGACCCATCCGCTCGCGGCGGACCTTGGCCCGGGTGACTTCGACCCCGCACTTGTCGCAGATGATGCCCTTGTAGCGGATCCGCTTGTACTTGCCGCAGTAGCACTCCCAGTCCTTGGTGGGACCGAAGATGCGCTCGTCGAACAGGCCGTCCTTCTCCGGCTTGAGGGTCCGGTAGTTGATCGTCTCGGGCTTGGTCACCTCGCCGGACGACCAGTCGCGGATCTGGTCGGGAGAGGCCAGCGAGATCCGGATGGCGTTGAAGTTGTTGACCTCGAGCATCGTTCTCCTCCGCGCCGCCGCCGAGCCTCAGCGGCGCGATTCGGACCGGTTGCGAGCGGAGCCGGGCCGGCCGTGCGCCGGCTCCGCGGACTGTGTTCGGGGGTTCAATCCGACTCGAACCCGGCGAGGTTGATCCCGCCGAGGTCGGGCAGCGGATAGGCGGAGACGTCCTCCACGAAGCGGATCTCCTCGTCGTTCTCGTTGAGGATCTCGACGTTGAGCCCCAGGCTCTGGAGCTCCTTGATGAGCACCTTGAACGACTCCGGCACGCCGGGCTGCTGGATCTCCTCGCCCTTGACGATGGCCTCGTAGGTCTGGACGCGGCCCATGACGTCATCCGACTTGACCGTCAGCAGCTCCTGGAGGATGTTCGCCGCGCCGTATGCCTCGAGCGCCCAGACCTCCATCTCGCCGAAACGCTGGCCGCCGAACTGGGCCTTGCCGCCCAGTGGCTGCTGGGTGATCAGGCTGTACGGCCCGGTGGACCGGGCGTGGATCTTGTCCTCCACCAGGTGGTGGAGCTTGAGCATGTAGATGACGCCGACGGTGATGGAGCGGTCGAACGGCTCGCCGGTTCGCCCGTCGCGCAGCTCGATCTTGCCGTCGACGGGTTTGCCGGCCTGCTCCAGGACAGCCCGGATCTGCTCCTCGGTCGCCCCGTCGAAGACCGGCGAAGCGGCGGTCCAGCCGAGCGCCTCGAGCGCCCAGCCGAGGTGCGTCTCGAGGATCTGGCCGATGTTCATCCGCGACGGCACGCCGAGCGGGTTGAGGATGATGTCGACCGGCGACCCATCGGGCAGGAAGGGCATGTCCTCCTGGGGCAGGATCTTGGCGATCACGCCCTTGTTGCCGTGGCGGCCGGCCATCTTGTCGCCGACGCTGACCTTCCGCTTCTGGGCGACCGAGACGCGCACCAGCCGGTTCACGCCCGGCAGCAGCTCGTCGCCGTTGTCGCGGCTGAAGATCTTGACGTCCACGACCTTGCCACGCTCGCCGTGGGGCAGTCGCAGGGACGAGTCCTTCACCTCGCGCGCCTTCTCGCCGAAGATGGCCCGCAGGAGGCGCTCCTCCGCGGTCAGCTCCGTCTCGCCCTTGGGTGTGATCTTGCCGACCAGGATGTCGCCCGGCTTGACCTCGGCCCCGATGTAGACGATGCCGTCCTCGTCGAGGTCGCGCAGCGACTCCTCGCCGACGTTGGGGATGTCGCGGGTGATCTCCTCCGGCCCCAGCTTCGTGTCGCGGGCCTCGGTCTCGTGCTTCTCGATGTGGATGCTGGTGAAGAGGTCCTCGCGCACGAGCCGGTCGCTGATGACGATCGCATCCTCGTAGTTGCCGCCCTCCCAGCTCATGAAGGCGACCAGGATGTTGCGCCCCAGGGCGAGCTCGCCGCGATCCGTCGAGGACGAGTCGGCGATGGCCTGGCCGGGCACGACCCGCGTCCCGACGTCGACGATCGGGCGCTGGTTGATGCACGTGCCCTGGTTGGAGCGGACGAACTTCTGGAGCGGGTACTCGAGCAGCTCGCCGGCGTCGGTCTCGGTCTGGATCCGCTCGGCCGTGACCGAGGTCACCACGCCGGCCTCGGCGGCCACCACGACCTGGCCGGAATCGAGCGCGGCTCGCGCCTCCATGCCGGTGCCCACGATCGGCGCCTCCGGCTCGAGCAGCGGCACGGCCTGGCGCTGCATGTTGGAGCCCATCAAGGCGCGGTTGGCGTCGTCGTGCTCGAGGAAGGGGATGAGGGCCGTCGCCACCGACACCACCTGCTTGGGCGACACATCCATGTACTCGATCCGCTCGGGCGTCACCTCCGGGAACTGGTCCCGGTAGCGGCACGGCACCCGCTCGGTGACGAAGTGACCGGCATCGTCGAGCTGCGCATTGGCCTGGGCGACGTAGTGCTCCTCCTCCTCGTCGGCGGCCAGGTAGACGATCTCGTCGGTCACCACCGGCCGGATGGCGAACGCCTGCGCCTTCTGGCGCTTGAGCTCGGCGGCGCCGGCCGCCCCCAGCAGCTCGCCGCGGTGGACGACGACGTCGCCGCCCTTGCCAAGCAGGTCCGCGCCGGCGGTGTAGGTCGCCACCTCCGCCTCGTCCCAGGCGGCCGTCCGCTTCACCCGCCGGTAGGGCGTCTCGATGAAGCCGTAGTCGTTGATCCGGCCGTAGGTGGCGAGCGAGCCGATCAGGCCGATGTTCGGCCCCTCCGGCGTCTCGATCGGGCAGATCCGGCCGTAGTGGCTGTGATGGACGTCGCGGACGTCGAAGCCCGCCCGCTCGCGCGACAGCCCGCCGGGGCCTAGCGCCGACAGGCGCCGCTTGGAGGTCAGCTCGGCCAGCGGGTTCGTCTGGTCCATGAACTGGGACAGCTGGCTGCCGCCGAAGAACTCCTTCATCGCGGCCACGACCGGGCGGATGTTGATCAGCGCGTTGGGCGTCGCCTTCTCGATCTCCTGGATCGTCATCCGCTCGCGGACGACGCGCTCCAT
>JAGDMV010000182.1 GCA_017860675.1 Chloroflexota bacterium | reverse complement strand
TCGGCTACCACCGGGCATCTCCTCGAGCCTCGGGGCAGTGAGGTCCCCCGCACCGCGCCCGAGCGTGCAGGCTACACGACCCGCGCGCCCGCCTTCCAGACCTCGCGGATCCGACCGGCCAGGCCGGCGAAGGCGTACGGATCGCCCTCCACCAGCACCAGGTCGGCCAGCTTGCCGGGCTCGATCGTGCCCAGGTCGCGGTCGACCCCGAGCAGCTCGGCGGCGCTCTTCGTCGTCGCCACGAGAGCCGCGGCCGGCGCCATCCCGCCGGCCACCATGAGGTCGAGCTCGCGCAGGTTCTGGCCGTGCGGCGTCACCGCCGCGTCGGTGCCCATGGCGATCCGCACGCCGGCCTCCACGGCCCGGCGGAAGGAGGCCCGGTGCACCTCGACCACCGAGCGGGCCTTCTCGACGACGTCCGCGGTCAGGGCCGCGCCCGCCTCGGCCGCGTCGATGGCGCCCTGGGGCGCGACCAGCGTCGGCACCAGCCACGTCCCCCGCTCGAGCATCAGCTCGATCCCCTCGTCGTCGAGGTAGATGCCGTGCTCGATGGAGCGGATCCCGGCCCGGACCGCGTTCTTGATGCCGTCGGCCGCCTGGGCATGGGCCATCACGAACCGCCCGGCCGCGGTGGCCTCCTCGACGAGGACCATCAGCTCGTCCGGCCGGAACTGGGCGTGGCGAGGGTCGTCGCGGGGCGAGAGGACGCCGCCGGACGTCGCCACCTTGATCACGTCAGCGCCCATCTCCACGAGCTGGCGGACCTTGCGCCGCACCTCATCCGGGCCGTCCACGATGGCCGACGGCCGACCGGGGTGGGGCACGAAGAGGGGGACCTCGACGCCCCCGGGGTACCAGCAGCCTCCGTGGCCACCGGTCTGGCTGAGCATGACCAGCGACACCTGGAGCCGGGGGCCGGCGACGAGCCCGCGCTCGACGGCCTGCTTGATGCCGAGGTCGGCCCCGCCGGCATCCCGGACCACGGTGATGCCCGTCCGCA
Source organism: Chloroflexota bacterium (assembly GCA_017860675.1). GTDB lineage: Bacteria > Chloroflexota > Limnocylindria > Limnocylindrales > CSP1-4 > CTSoil-043. Next base: position 2,846 of record JAGDMV010000182.1, on the reverse strand, counting down.
GGGTCGCGCCGAGATTCCGTGCCGCCTCGAAGAACTGGAGCGAGAAGGGCGTGTTGATGCCCCTCCAGGGGTCGAAGCGGGTGATCGTGACGTGGACGTGGCAGTCGAACAGGCCCGGCAGGAGCGTGAGCCCGGTTACATCGACCGCCCGGTCGCCGTCGAGACCGGGCCCGATGGCGACGAACCGCTCGCCCTCGACGGCCACGTCGGCCTGCGCCGGGTCGGCGCCGCTCCCGTCGAAGACCTGGCCCCCGCGGAAGACGATCCGTTCCATCACCGCTCCTTCGTGCGCTTCGGCGGGGCCGCTCGACCCTTCCGCCTTCAGGCGCGCTCGACCGGCCGGGGATCGAGGCGCCCCCGGAGCAGCTCCGCGCCGTCCTCGGCCGTCAGCCGGTATGCCCAGCCGGCGCCGTCGCGCCAGGCGGCGGAGGCGAGCTCCGCGCCCGGTCCCGCCGGGCGCAGGTACTCGAGCCGGTAATGCCGGGGGAACGAGCTCGTCGCATCGGCCCCGCCGGCCGTGGCGACCGCTTCGTCCAGCCAGTCGAGGTAGACCCCGTTGTTGGCGTGGCCCATCGGGTCCAGCTCGCGGGCCCGTGGCACGAGGCGCAGCACCGTCGCCCCCGGCGGCCTGGACGGCAGGTCGAGCTTGAGCGGCGCGAAGGGGCCGGGCTCGTCCAGCGGAACCCGCCGGAAGTCGTCAGGGATGCGCACCGGAGCGCTGCCATCGGTCATCGCCCAGTCGATCTGGACCGTCGCCCGCAGTCCCCCGTCGGCGCCGACCACCTCGGAGCGGCGCCGGGCCATGACCCGCCGCCAGCCGCTGATGCGGGTCGAGACGAGCAGCGTGTCGTTGTCGCGGACCGGGGCCAGCAGGACGGCCTCGATGGCCCGGACGAGCCAGGCGAGACCGCGCTCCCGGTACCAGGCGCGCGAGAAGCCGAGCACCTGGGAGTGGTGCCAGGCGACGTCCTGGACGTAGCCCAGCAGGGCCGAGCCACGCAGCAGCCCGTCAGGGGTGGCCTCGTCGAAGCGAACCCGGTACGGCAGCTCCACCCGGGCGGGCAGCAGGTCGTGGCGGCGATCGGTCGTGTCGTGGCGGGCGTCGGTCATCCTGCCACCACCTTCATGCCGGCCAGGACGTCGAGGGACTCGAGCGTGACAAGGAGCAGCCCCGCCTTCGGGCCCGTGCGCTCGGCCAGCCGGACCGCGCAGCTGGCCCTCAGGTCGAACACGACGAGCCCGGCCCGCAGCCCGCGCTCCTCCGCGGCGGCGTGGCGGCGGGCGTCGTCGAGCTGGTTGAGGACGTCGTCGTTGATCCCCCGCGCGCCCCACTTGCAGTCCCAGGCCTCCTCGCGGCCGGGCGACTCCACGGTGAGGTCGTAGGGATGGATCTCGGTCCGGACGCCATCGAACAGGATCCGCCGTTCCCGACGCACCGCCGCGGTGCCGCTGCGCCGGGCGACCAGGATCTCCGCCAGCGACTCCACGATGGCGCCCCGGAGCTGGCTGCGGACCTCCTCGCCGCGGGCGGCGACCTCGAGCGCGCCGGCGAGGACGGCCTCCGCTCGATCGCGGTCCGGGGAGCCGGGGCCGAGCACGGTCGGGAACATCGTCCGCCAGGTCGCCGCGTCGGTCGACTCGCCGTTCATCACGGCCCGGGCGAGGAGCCGCTGCGGGTAGGTGGCGGCGGCCAGGAGGCCGGCGACGCGGGCGACCAGCGGGTCTGCCTGGATCGCCGCGTAGACCGCGTGGCGGGCGTCGGGCGCGGCGTCCTGGAAGCGCACGGCGGTCAGGCTCCCGGGGAGGTGCCGGCTGCGTCCCGGCTCGCGGCGCCTTCGTCGGTCGCGCCTTCGCTCGGGGCGGCGATGCCCGCAGGCGCCGTCATGGCCAGCTCGACCACGGCCGGGAATGTCGACAGCCAGTCGATCGCACGATGCGGGTCGTTCACCCGGCCTGCCTCCGCGGCCGCCGCGACGACGGCGCTCGCCCGCTCCTCCGCCAGCGGGGTCTCCGGCGCAGGCCCTGCCGCCCTTGCCAGGCGGGCGCGGCCGGAGGCGGTCAGCCGGGAGACGTAGGTCCACTCGTCAGCGACGGTCTCGGCGACGAGGGCGAGGGCCTCGAGGGCGCCGAGCGCCACGGCGAGCGCGGCGCCGCGGGAGGTCGGTGGCGTGCCGTTGTTGGACACGCACAGAGGGTAGCGCGCGTCGGAAGCCGGCGGGACGCCGCGCGGCGCGGCAGGGCGGCTCGACTGCGGGGAGCTCCGCCCGGGCGGGCCGGTTCGCCGGGATCAGGCGGCCCGGCCGGGTCTGCTCTCCTCGGCGCTGCAGGCCGTCTCGAGCGAGGCCAGGATCCGCTCGAGCGCGCGGAGCGTGCCCGGGTCCCAGCGCCGGGCGTACGTCGCCACCGCCCGGGAACGGAGGCGAGCCGCCTCCTCCCAGGCGTCCAGCTGCTCAAGCCGGCCGAGGGCGTCCAGGATGTCGCGGTACGTCCGCGGGACGACCTCGGCCACGGACTGGTCCGGGCTCATGCGGCGACGATCCGCCTGCCCCGACCGGGCCGCCATCACCCGGAGGTACCACGCGTGCGAGCGCGGTGCCGCGAAGCGCCGGCGGGGCGAATGAAGTACCCGCGGCTGGCCACGCCCGACCGCCCGGTCGCGCGTGCCGAGGAACCGCGGCCAGCCCCGGAACCTTCAGTCGCCGCGGTGGCCGAAGGAGCGGATCGAGAACCCCGGCCGCATCCCGATGGCCGGCATCCAGGCGGGCAGGACGCGTTCGACCAGGGCACCGGCCGGACCCTCGGCGAGACGCTCCAGCAGCACCTCGAGGTCGCGACGCGGGCCCTCC
>JAGDMV010000181.1 GCA_017860675.1 Chloroflexota bacterium | reverse complement strand
GCCGCCGCGATCCGCTCCGGGGTGACCGCTCCGACCGGGAGCACGAGGCGGCGGTCGCGCTGCGAGGAGCCGACCCACAGGTCGCAGGCGGCCAGGTAGTGGTCGACCGCGGAAGGGAAGAACAGCTCGCCCTGTGTGAAGCGGACGACCGGCTCGAAGGTGCGCAGCAGGGCGAGATCGTCGCTCACTGATTGTCCTCCTCGAGGACGATCAGGTCCACCCGCCGGCCGGCCCGGTCGACGCCGAAGACGCGGCGCACCGCCAGCTGGTTGAGGTACAGGGCGGCGGCGACGTCGACGGCCAGCCGGGGCGGGTTGCCGACCCCCGCGGTGAAGGCCCAGAGCCCCAGGGCGAGCGATATGCCGGTCAGGACCATGACGGCCACCCAGGCGGCCCTGACGCGGAGCAGCAGACCGAAGGTCGCCAGGATCTGGATCGCGACGATGCCGATCAGGATCGCGCGGAGGATGTCGGCCGAGGCGCTGAGCACGCCGAGGCCGCTCGACTCGTCGAGGGGCCGCAGCCCAACGAGCCCCGCCAGAGCCCAGGCGGCCAGCAGCGCCTGGATGCCGGCCAGGATCCAGACTCCGAGCGGCAGCCGCCGCGACCCTTCGGGGGCCTGGGGCGGCCGGGCCCGGGCGGTGGCCTCGGACGTCATCGGGCTGAGCGCCGAGCGACCGCCCTACTCGCTGTAGCCGCGCGGAGTATGGATGACCGGCTCGTAGTCGTCGCGGCCGAGAACGCGGGCCACCCGGCGGAGGACGATGGCCTCCGGCTCGCTGATCTCGTCCATGCTCTCGGCGTGCCGCTCCCGCGACGCGCGGGCGACCGCGTCGCCGATGTCGAGGACGGAGTTCACCCAGGCCTCGCGCTCCGCCGCCGTGGCCACCCGCTCCAGCGCGCGCATCGCCTTGCGTCCGGTCGTCTCGGCCAGCGCCAGGGCCTCGTCTGCGGAGGCCGCACCGGTGGCCTCGGCCGGGAGCGGCTCTTCCCGGGCCGCCATGAGTGCCTCCACCAGCGGCAGGTCGCCGAAGTCACGCTCGGCAAGCTGCAGCGCGGCCGTGCCGGCCTTGCGCTCGCGCCGGCTGCCAAGCCAGCCGCTCGGGGCGGCCAGCTGGAGCGCCGTGAGCATGGCGTGCGGCATGACGCGGAGGGCGAGCCACTCCTCGTCGCTGAAGTCGGCCCTCGTCGCCATCGTGCTGTCCTCCCACGGGTCGCGCCTGCCGGTGTCCGGTCCGGCGATTGTGCCACCTGCACGTGGCCGGCGAGCGGCGGAGTCCGCTGCGCGTGCAGCCTTCCCCCTGTCAGGGCGTCAGCGTCAGCTCGTTGACCGTGGCCGCGTCGACCGCCGCCGGGCTGAAGGGGAAGGGAACGCTCCGGCCGGCCAGCCAGTCGTCGACCAGGTCGCCGTAATGGCGGTCGAAGGGATTGCCGGCCTGGCCGGTCGTCGTCACGATCGTCGCCTCGTCGATCCGCCCCATGTCGATCGCCAGCCGGTACGACGGGCCGTTCTTGACCTCGAACGCGTCGCGCAGCGTTCCCGGCCCGGCCGACGGGTCGTCCGGGTCGGGATACCAGTCGCCGAAGCTCATCGAGCTGTTGTTGGGCGCGTCCTGCGTGCCCGGGACGGCGACCGGGCCGATGTCGAAGTACCACTCCAGCGGTCCGATCCCGCTCGTGCCCAGGGTCTGCTCCTGGAACGTCGTCGTGTGGATGCGACCCCACGTCCAGCGGGCATCGTCGCCGAGCTCGCGTCGGAAATCGCCGCCGGCCCCGTCGAGGGCGGCCGCCAGCGCCCCGTCGCGCATCTCGACGGCGGGCGTGGCGGGGTCGTCCCAGAGGCGGCTGGCCGGGTCCGCGAGGGCGCCCTGGAGAGCGAGGCGCGACGGCGCGGAGCCCACGTAGTCGACCGCCAGCTCGCCAAGCCACGGGTCGAACAGGCCGCGCAGGAGGCGCCACTCCGTCACCTCGTAGGCGGCGCAGCCGCGGCTGTCCACCGGACAGCTCCGGTCCCAGGTCCGGATGCGATCCTGGAGCGTCCGTCCGTCGGCCGTCGTCGGGCCGGCCGCAAGCAGCAACGGGACGAGGGTGTCGGCCCGCAGCGGCCGGGTGTCGAGTGCGATCGCCGCCAGCTCGTCCTGGGTGACCCCGCCGCCGCTCGCGGCGGCCTCGTCGAGGAGGTCACTGATCCGGGTGGCGCGCCAGCCCGGGTCGGTCTCGCGGTGGATGAGGTAGGGGTAGTCGGGGCCGGCCACCAGGTTGTTGGCGGTGACGATGAAGCCCGAGGCCGGGTTCTCCATGGCCGGCAGCTCGTCGAACGGGATGTAGCCGGTCCAGTCGTGGGTGCCCGAGGCGCCCTCCACCGGCCGGTCGCCCAGGTCGCCCTCGGGCCGGATCGGGACGAGGCCCGGCATCTGGTAGCCGATGTTGCCCTCGATGTCGGCATAGACGAAGTTCTGGGAGGGGGCGACGTAGCCGCGGAGGGCGTCGCGGAACTCGGCGAACGACCCGGCCCGGTCGACGGCCAGGAACGAGCCGAGGATGCCGTCGGTCTCGGCCAGGGCGGTCCAGCGCAGCGCGTACGGTGAGGTCGCGCCCCCCAGCTGGTCGACCACGTCATTGACGACCGGGCCGTGGATGGTCTCGCGGACGGTGATCGTCACCGGGTCGCCGCCGGCGACGCTGATCGTCTCCCGGCGGGTCTCGTAGGCGAGCGACTCGCCGGCGTGGAGGTAGCGGTTGGCGGGGTCGGCGGGGTCCGGCGTCTCGACGAAGAGGTCCTGCACGTCCGGGCCGGTGTTGGTCACGCCCCAGGCGATGCGGGCGTTGTGACCCAGGATGACGCCGGGCACGCCCGGGAAGCTCACCCCGGCCACGTCATAGGGGCACGACGCACCGACCGGCTCGCAGCGCAGCCCGTTCATGTACCAGATGGACGGCATCTGGATGCCCAGGTGCGGGTCGTTGGCGAGCAGCGCCGTGCCGGTGGCGCTTCGCTCGGGAGCCACCACCCAGTTGTTCGACCCAAGGCCGTGGTCGCCGAGCAGGCCCGAGCCCCCGTCGATGCCGGCCAGCCGCGGGATCGAGCCCGCCAGCCGGGCCAGGGTGACGAGGCCGTCCACGTCGCCGGCGGGCACGCTCACGCCCGTCGCCGGGGAATTCCCGGCCGCGGTGGCCGGGGTGGCGGAGGTGTCCGCAGCCGGGCGGGCTGCCGGGTCGTAGATCACCGGAGCGCCGGCAGGGTAGGGAGGGATGAGCAGGTCGGTCAGGGCCGGATCGCCGAGCCGTGCGTCGGCCGCGACCCGGAACACCTCGGCGTCGAGGTTGCCGCCGAGGCTCCACGCCTGGAGCTTTGCGAAGGCGATGGAATCGAGCGCCGTCCACGGTTCCGGGTCATAGCCGCCCAGGCCGCCACCCAGCCCCGCCCGGAGGCCTGCCACGACGAAGGCGAGACCGAGCCGGCCCCGGCTCTGGTCGAGCCAGGCGTTCACGCCGGCGGCGTAGCGGTCGAGAACGCGACGGACGTCGGGCGACGAGGCGGCCAGGTCGCGCTCGGCCGCCTGGCGCCAGCCGAGGGTCCGGATGAAGCGGTCGGTGTCGACCTGGGACGCGCCGAACAGCTCGGAGAGGCGGCCCGCGGAGATGTGCCGCCAGACCTCCATCTGCCACATCCGCTCCGAGGCGTGCAGCCACCCCTGGGCGAAGAACAGGTCGTCGGCGCTCGTCGCGTAGACGTGGGCGATGCCGTTTGCGTCACGTGCGATCCGCACCGGGGCGGCCAGGCCCGGCACGGCGAGCGTCCCGCGCGTCGACGGCAGGGCACGGCCGGTGATCACCGCCAGCAGGCC
>JAGDMV010000058.1 GCA_017860675.1 Chloroflexota bacterium | reverse complement strand
GTGATCCGCCCGGCCGAGGCCCGCTTGAACGCGTCGATCATGATCAGCAGCTCCATGATCGAGCGGTTGACGGGCCGGCAGGTGGGCTGGACCAGGAAGACGTCCTTCTCGCGGACGTTGTCGAGGATGCGGACGAAGATGTTCTCGTTGGCGAACTGGAACACCTCGGCCGCCCCGAGCTCGACCCCCAGGTAGCGGCAGATCCGCCGGGCGAGGCCCGGGTTGGCGTTGCCGGTGTAGACGTCGAACGAGTCGGAGTACACGGACGCCTCCTCCGCCCCGAGCCGGGTCACGACCCCTCCGGGTCGAGGCGGTCGCCCGCCTGGCCGCCATCGGGATCGCCATTCTCGCCCATGCGGGCCCGCTCCGCCAAGCCGAGCCGGAAGGCGGCGATCCCGACCACCCGGTCGCCCTCGTTGAGGCGCATGGTGATGACGCCCCGCGCGGCCGCCCGCTGGCGGCTGATCGTGCGTACGTCGGTGCGGACCACCTGGCCGCCAGCCGAGATGAGGAGGAGCTCGTCGTCCTGCTCGGTGACCTGCTGGACGGCCGCCACCCGGCCCGTCTTGCGGCCCTCGAGCGAGATCAGGCGCACGCCCTGCGGGCCGCGCCGCATGGTCCGGAACTCGGTCAGGCGCACCCGCTTGCCATAGCCGGTCTCGGTCAGGACGAGCAGGTCCGCATCGGGCTGGACAACGCTCATGCCCACCACGTCGTCGCCTTCTTGCGACAGGCGGATCCCGATCACGCCCGCCGCCGGCCGGCCCATCGGCCGCACGTCGCGCTCGTTGAAGCGGGCGATCTTGCCCAGGGCGGTGGCGATGATCACGTCGTCGCGGCCGGTCGTGACGTCGACCCAGGCCAGGTCGTCGTGGTCGTCGAGGGTGATGGCGATGATCCCCGACGAGCGGACCTTCTCGAACTGCTCGAGGGGAGTCTTCTTGACGATCCCGCGCCGCGTCGCCATGACGAGGTAGCGGCCGGCCTTGAAGTCGGGCACGACGAGCGTGGCCGTGGGGACCTCGCCGGTCTCGACCTGCACGCCTGGCAGGTTGATGATCGGGATCCCCTTGGCCTGCCGGCTGGCGTCGGGCACGGCGTGGACCTTGGCCGAGAAGACGCGCCCCCGGTTGGTGAAGAACAGGGCCCAGTCGTGGGTGTTGGCGACGATGAGCGAGTCGACCGCGTCCTCCTCGCGGGTGACGTGGCCGATGATCCCCTTGCCGCCACGGCCCTGGCGGCGATACGTCGCCACCGGCTGGCGCTTGACGTAGCCGCGCCGGCTGATCGTCACCACGACGTCCTCGTCGGCGATCAGGTCCTCGTCGGTCATCTCGCGGCTGGAGTCGTCGACCACCCGCGTCCGGCGTTCGCCGGCGTACTTGCGCTTCAGCTCGCGGAGCTCGGTCTTGATGATGCCCAGGATCCGGGTCGGGCTGGCCAGGATGTCCTCGAGCTCGGCGATCAGTTGGATGACCGCAAGGTACTCATCCTCGATCTTCTTGCGCTCGAGAGCGGCCAGGCGCGCCAGGCGCATGTCGAGAATCGCCTGCGCCTGGATCTCCGACAGGGCGAAACGCTCCATCAGGTTCGCCCGGGCGGTCTCGACGTCGGCCGACTCGCGGATGGTCCTGATCACCGCGTCGAGGTGGTCGAGGGCGATCTTGAGGCCCTCGAGAATGTGGGCCCGCTCTCGTGCGCGGGCCAGGTCGTACTCCGTCCGGCGGCGGACGATCTCACGCCGGTGCTCGATGTGGTGGGCGATGACCGACTTGAGCGGCAGGGTCTGGGGCTGGCCGTCGACCAGGGCCAGCATGTTGAGGTTGAAGGCCAGCTGCATCGGCGTGTGCTTGAACAGGTTGTTCAGCACCGTGTGCGGGTTGGCGTCGTTCTTGATCTCGATGTAGATCCGCATCCCGTCGCGGTCGGACTCGTCGCGCAGGTCGGCGATGCCGTCGATCCGCTTGTCCTTGACCAGCTCGGCGATCTTCTCCAGCAGGGCGGCCTTGTTCACCTGGTAGGGCAGCTCGCTGACGATGATCGCCGTGCGGTCGCGGCGGGCCTCCTCGAAGGCGACCGTCGCCCGCATCACCACCCGGCCGTGGCCGTGGGCGTACATCTGGCGGATGGCGTCGACCGTCTCGAACGCGCCGGTCAGCGGGTTGCGCTGCTGCTCGAGACGGAAGATCGAGGCGCCGGTCGGGAAGTCAGGGCCGCGTACGAAGGTGCACAGGTCGTCGGAGGTCAGGTCGGGATCGTCGATCAGGGCGATCGTCGCGTCGACGACCTCGCCGAGGTGGTGGGGCGGAATGTTGGTGGCCATGCCGACGGCGATCCCGGACGAGCCGTTGACGAGCAGGTTCGGCAGGCGGGCCGGGAGGAGCACCGGTTCCCGGTGCTGGCCGTCGTAGTTGTCGGCGAAGTCGACCGTGTCGCGGTCGATGTCGGCCAGCATCTCGGCCGCGATGGCCGAGAGGCGGGCCTCGGTGTAGCGCATCGCCGCCGCCGCGTCGCCATCGACCGAGCCGAAGTTGCCCTGCCCATCGACGAGCGGATAGCGCATCGAGAAGTCCTGGGCGAGGCGGACGAGCGCGTCGTAGATGGCCTGGTCGCCATGCGGGTGGAGCTTCCCCATGACCTCGCCGACGATCGCCGCGCACTTGCGGTACGACGAGGTGGCCGAGAGGCCCATCTCGCCCATCGTGTACAGGATCCGGCGGTGGACCGGCTTGAGGCCATCACGCACGTCGGGCAGGGCGCGGGCCACGATCACGCTCATGGCGTAGTCGAGGTAGGCCGTCCGCATCTCGTCCTCGATGCGGATGGTTCGCACAGTGCCCAGGTCGTCGGTCACGGTGGCTCCTCGACGGCGGTCAGGTGACGGGTGGTGGCGGGATCGAGGCCCCGTTCTGGGGCGACGGGGTCGCGGGACGCGGACCGCTGGCGTCAGCGGCCGGGAGGGCTCCCGCGGCGGCGAAGTCCCGCGCGATGTCGGATGCCCGCGCGGTGGACGGGGCACCGGTCACCCGGCGGATGCCCGCCAGCCGCTCACGGATGGGGCCGGCATCGGCCGCCGGCAGCTTGGGCAATGCGTCCCGGACGACCCAGGCACGGTGGCCGTCGGCGGTGGCTCGGGCGAGATCGGCCTCGGCGCGACAGAAAGCCACGACCGCCCTCTCGTCGGCCAGGACGAGCGACCGGAGCGCCCAGGCGAGCGCCTTGGCCACGTCCGGCTCGGCGTCGCCGATCAGGCTTCCGATCAGGTCCAGGGCCCGGGCGGCAACACCCGCGGTGCGTCCGGCGACGCGATCCTCGAACGGCATGGTGGCGATCGTGGACCCAACCAACCGGCGCTCCCAGCGAGACGGGCTGAAGACGAGCTGCTCGAGCTCGGCCCAGCGGAACGGCTCGGCCAGGATCCCCCGGGCGAATGCGCCGGCCAGGGTGTCGACGGTGACCCACTCGCCGGCATCCCGGGCGATGCGGCGGAGGACCTGCCAAGCTCGCTCCGGGTCCTCGGACAGGACGCGGCGGAGCAGGCCGATCGCGAACCAGCGCAGCTCCGGCTCGGGTGCCCGGGCGAGTCGGTCGGCGAGGCGCAGGAGGACGCCGGGCGCGATCCCGCGCGTCGCCCGGTTGAAGCGCCGGGCGGTCTCGTCCCGGAGCGGCGTTCGCACCCCGAGCACGCCGACGATCCCCGGGGCGATGGCGGTGACCCCGTCCCGGTAGGCCGGGTCGGCGAGGGCGGCGAAGCCGTCGCGAAGCGCGACCGCCGCCGCGTCGGGCTCGTCGACGAGCCCGGCCAGCCGCAGGCCCAGGAGCGCAGCGGCCGGGCGACGCTCGGTCACGATCGCTTGCGCGGCCTCGGTGATGGGGCTCGGAGGATGCGAGGAGCCGTGTCGCTCGGTCATTGGGCGGCGCCACCGCCGTCCACGCGTCCGGGAAGATCGCTCTGGCCTGGTCGCGGGACGAACCCGTAGCGCGCCTGGAGCTCGCGCCTGCGGTCCTCCGGCGCCGCCACGTAGAGGCCCTCGGCGGTTGCCAGCTCGTCACCGGTCTCGGCGTCGAGGACCCGCCCAGCGGTCGTCAGGATGCGGCGGCGACGCGAGATCAGCCAACCCTCGGCGCGGATGCGGCGGCCGACCCGGACCGGGCGCCGGTACGTCACTGACATGCGGGCGGTGAAACCCCACGTGTCGGTCGAGGCCAGCGCCCAGGCCATCACCTCGTCGAGGATGGTGGCGAGGATCCCGCCGTGGACGACGTCCTCCCAGCCCTGGAACCGGGCCGGGATCGCCAGCTCCGTCCAGCACCGCTCGCCGTCGATGCGCAGGTCGAGATGGAGCCCGTGCTCGTTGAGCTCGCCGCAGGCGAAGCAGGCATGGGGAGCGGGCAGGAAGCTCGCGGCGCGGGTGCCGCCCACCTCAGATGTCAAGGTTGCGAACCTTCCGCGCCTCGGCCTTGATGAAGTCCTTGCGCGGCCCGACCTTCTCTCCCATCAGCATGGTGAAGATGCCGTCGGCCTCCGCCGCGTCCTCGATCTCGACCCGCAGGAGCGTCCTCGTCTCGGGGTTCATGGTCGTCTCCCAGAGCTGCTCGGCGTTCATCTCGCCGAGCCCCTTGAAGCGCTGCACGGTGACGCTGCGGGCGTTGAGCTTGCGGACGGCCGCGTCGCGCTCCTTCTCGCTCTGGGCGTAGATCGTCTGCTTGCCGGTGCTCACCCGGTACAGGGGCGGCTGGGCGATGTAGAGATGGCCGTTCTCGACCACGGCCGGCATGTGGCGGTAGAAGAAGGTCAGGAGCAGGGTCCGGATGTGGGCCCCGTCGACATCGGCGTCGGTCATGATGATGACCCGGTGGTAGCGGAGCTTCGCCAGCTCGAAGCTGTCGCCGATCCCGGCGCCGAGGGCGATGATCAGGGGCCTGACGTTCTCGCTCGAGAGGACCCGATCGAGGCGGGCCTTCTCGACGTTGAGGACCTTGCCCCGAAGCGGCAGGATTGCCTGGAAGCGCCGATCGCGGCCCATCTTGGCCGACCCGCCCGCGGAGTCGCCCTCGACGATGTAGAGCTCGCTCTTGGCCGGGTCGCGCTCCTGGCAGTCGGCCAGCTTGCCGGGCAGCGACATGCCCTCCAGCGCCCCCTTGCGGATGACCAGGTCGCGCGCCTTCCGCGCCGCCTCGCGCGCCCGCGCCGCGGTCAGGCACTTCTCCACGATCCTCCGGCCGTCGGCCGGGTTCTCGTCGAGATACTGGCTGAGACCGTCGGTGACCGCTGCCTGGACCTGCCCCTTCACCTCGGCGTTGCCCAGCTTGGCCTTGGTCTGGCCCTCGAACTGCGGCTCGACGAGCTTGACGCTGACAACCGCGGTCAGGCCCTCGCGGACGTCGTCGCCTGACAGGTTGCCGTCGCTGTCCCGAAGCACGCCGGCTCGGCGGGCCCAGTCGTTGAGCGAGCTCGTGAGCGCGGCCCGGAAGCCAGTGAGGTGCGTGCCGCCGTCGACGGTGTTGATGTTGTTCGCGAAGGCGTACACGTTCTCGGCAAACGAGTCGTTGTACTGCAGAGCGACCTCGATCGAGGTGGAGTCCTCCCGCCGCTCGACCGCGATCGGCCGGCTGTGGAGGACCTCCTTGTTGCGGTTGAGATGGCGAACGAACGACACGAGCCCGCCCTCGAAGTAGAACGAGCGCTCGCGGGCGGCCCGCTCGTCCACGAGGCGGATCCAGACGCCCTTGTTGAGGTAGGCGGACTCGCGCAGCCGCTGGGCGATCGCGTCGAAGGAGTAGTCGAGCGATTCGAAGACCTCCGGATCTGCCCGGAAGGAAGTCCTCGTCCCGTGGCGCCCGCCGCTCGGCCCGATCTTGGTTACGGGGCCGGTCGGCTTGCCGCGGGAGTACTCCTGGACCCAGATCGACCCCTCCCGGGCCGATTCGACCCGGAGCCACTCCGACAGCGCGTTGACCACGCTCACGCCGACCCCGTGCAGCCCGCCCGAGACCTTGTAGCCGCCGCCGCCGAACTTGCCGCCGGCGTGGAGCATCGTGTGGACCACCTCGAGGGCATCCTTGCCGGTGCTGTGGCGACCGACGGGGACGCCGCGGCCGTCGTCGTCGACGACCACCATGCCGTCGCCGGTGATCGTCACCTCGATGCGGGTGGCATGGCCGGCCATGGCCTCGTCGATCGAGTTATCGACCACCTCCCAGACGAGATGGTGGAGGCCGCGCCCGTCGGTCGAGCCGATGTACATGCCGGGCCGGCGCCGGACCGCCTCGAGGCCTTCCAGGACCTGGATGCTGGCCGCCCCGTAATCGGAGGTCGCGCCGCGGCTGCCCCTGTGGCCGCGCGCCCGCCCTCGGTCCGCCCCGGTCGCGGTGTCGGTCATGCGCTTCCTCCGGTCAGTCGGTCGTACAGCCGCCCTAGCTCCTCGTCGCTGTAGAACTCGATCACGATCCGGCCGCCGCGCCGCGTCCGGGTCATGCTCACCTTGGTACCGAGCGCGCGGCGCAGATCCTCCTCGACCCGTTCGAGCTCGGGATCGGCGGGACGGGCTGCACGTCGGGCCGTCCGTGCCGCGGGCTCGCGAAGGCGTCGGGCAAGCTCCTCAACCTGACGCACGGACAGGCTGCGCGCCATGGCCAGCGCCAGGAGCTCGCGCTGGGCGGTGGGGGACAGTCCAAGAAGCGCCCGGCCGTGCCCCTCGCTGATGCGGCCGGCAGCGATGGCCTCGCGCACCGGAGGCTCGAGATCGAGCAGCCTGAGCGTGTTGGCCACGGTCGAGCGAGCGCGGCCGACCCTGGTCGCAACCTCGTCCTGGGTCAGGCCGAAGTCCTCGACCAGGTGCCGGAAAGCGGTCGCCTCCTCCATCGGGTTGAGATCGGCGCGCTGGAGGTTCTCGACGAGCGATAGCTCCAGCTGATCGCGATCTGCCGATGGGCGGACGACTGCCGGTATCCGGTCAAGCCCGGCGAGCCGGGCAGCGCGAATGCGGCGCTCACCGGCCACCAGGCGGTAGCCGGCAAGGGTCTCGGTGACGACGATCGGCTGCAGCACGCCGTGGGCGCGGATGCTGTCGGCGAGCTGGTCCAGGCCCTCCTCGGCGAAAACGCTTCGGGGCTGCCGCGGGTTGCGCTCGATCTGGTCGATCGGGATCTCGACCGGGGCTGGCGCCGCCGCCACCGCCTGCGGAATGAGGGCGGAGAGCCCGCGCCCGAGGCCGGATCGTCCCGCCTGCCGGGTGCTCATGCGGCTCCCTCCGCATCGCCGAGGACCCGGGCGGTGCCGGCCGGCAGGGTGGAGCGGCCGGGGCCGAGCCCGTCCAGCACGATCGGCGGCACCGTGCCGGTCTCGCCCCTGCCGTCGCGGCGGCGCATTTCGTCGGCCAGCTCGCGGTGCGCCTCGGCCCCCCGGCTGTCCGGCGCGTAGAGCGCCACGGGCTGACCGTAGCTGGGCGCCTCGGCAAGGCGGACGTTGCGGGGCACGATGGTGTCGTACACCGCGGCCCCGAGATGCCGGCGCACCTCGGTCGCGACCTCGGCCGAGAGGTTCGTCCGGCCGTCGTACATGGTGAGCACGACGCCCTTCACCTGGAGAGCCGGGTTGAGGTGGTCGCGAACGAGATGGATCGTGGCGATCAGCTTGCTCAGTCCCTCCAGCGCGTAGTACTCGCACTGGATCGGGATGAGCACCGAGTTGGCCGCCGTGAGGGCGTTGACGGTCAGGAGCCCGAGCGAGGGCGGGCAATCAACGAAGACGTAGTCGTAGGCGGGCGCAACAGGCGCGAGCACCCGCGCCAGGCGGCGCTCGCGCTGCGCCAGCCGGGCGAGCTCGACCTCGGCGCCGGCGAGGGCGATCGACGACGGTACGAGCGACAGGCCGGGAACGCTAGTGACGCTCACGAGCTCGGCGAGCGGCGCCGTGCCCGCAATCGCCTCGTACAGCGACCGCCCGTCGGGGTTGCGCCCGGCCCCGAGGCCGCTCGTCGCATTCCCCTGTGGGTCAAGGTCGACAACGAGGACCTTGTCTCCGACCTGCGCCAGGGCCGTCGCGAGGTTCACGACGGTGGTGGTCTTGCCGACTCCACCCTTCTGGTTGGCACAGGCGATCGTCTGGCCCACTACGGACCACTCCGCGGGGGAATCACGCTCCAAGTCTACCATTCGACGCCCTTCTGCCCCACGCGCAGGGGCTCGTGCGGGGTAGCCCGGCGCGCCTTCGCCAGGCACGCGGCGACGCCCTGGCAGGCAACCGGAAGGGTGCCACCTGGCCCGCATCGGGCCCTTCGCGGCCGGTCACCTCGTGGTTCGCGGCGGCTGCACCGTGACGGCCCGCGGCCTTGGGACATGCGGCCCATGGCGCGGGGGCTGTCAGCGAAGTGAGGCCGCAGCGTGGCCGACCGCCTAGCGCCCCGGGACGGGCACGGAGAGCCGTCCATCGCGGCCCCGGCTGGTGTTTCACGTGAAACGCTGAGCACGAGCCCTCCCCGCCTGGCCAACCTCACGAGCCCGCCGCGGCCGATCGCCACGGCCGCCACACTCCCGGCACCCTCCTCGAGCGTTGGCGACCCGTGGAGGCCGTCGTATACTCGCCGACGCGGCCCCTCCGGGGGCTCGCTCGTCGCGGAGGCGGGCGCAACCAGGTGCAAAGAGGAACGACCGCGGAATGAGCTTGGCCCTCGCTGCGGTCGGGGCCGCACTGGCCGCACTGATCCAGTCAACAACCGTCCCGTTCGTCGCCGGGGACGCCGCGGAGCTCGACCTCGTTCTCGTCCTGGCGATCACCTGGACCATGGTCGCCGGGCTCGAGGGCGGCCTCGTCTGCGCCCTGGTCGGAGGCCTCATCGTCGACGTACTGCTCATGCGCCCGCTCGGACTCACCCCCCTGATCCTCTCGCTCGCCGTCGGGGCGGCGTGGCTGATGAGCCAGGTCGCCTCTCGCGCGATCTACCCGGCGATCGTGATCGCGGCGCTGGTGCTGGCCCCTGCCGTCTCGGTGGCGATCAACCTGGCTCTCGGCGTGCTGACGGGCGCGTCCAGCCCCGATCCGTTCGAAGGGGCCTTCGCGGCGGCGATCGTGAACGGGCTGCTGGCGGCCGTGCTCGGGGGACTTGCGATCGTGATCGACAGGCGCCTCCATCCGGCGCCGGAGCGAGCCGGCTGGTGAACGGCCCCGTCGGAATGTCCACGCTCGAGCAGCCCGCGGTCCGGGCCCGCCGCCCGGCACGCTTCGTCGTGTTCGGTCTGGCCGTGCTGCTGGTCGTCGGCACCCTGAGCGCACGCCTCTTCGCGCTCCAGATCAGCGGTCGCACGAACCAGCCGGCGGTTGCGCCGGTGGCGACCCGGATGGTCTCGAGCGAGCCGATCCGGTCGACCCGCGGCCTGATCTCCGATCGGTCCGGGACCCCGCTTGTCAGGAACGTGCCGACGTTCACCGTCCGCGTCCGGCCGGCCGATCTGCCGCTGACCAAGCGTCAGTCCGTGGTGGAGCGCCTGGCCGGTCTCCTCGGGATGACGCCGGCCGAGGTCAACGCCGCGATCGACACGGGCTCCACGTCGAGGTTCGACTACGTGCCGATCGCCCGCGACGTGCCCGAAGCGACCGCCCGGCTGATCTCCGAGGAAAGCCTCACCCTGCCCGGCACGGATGTCGTGGTCGAGACGAGGCGCGAGTACCCGCTCGGCAGCCTCTTCACCCAGATCGTGGGATACACGGGGCCGATCGACGCCGACACCTACGCCGCGCGCAAGGACCAGGGCTACCTGGCGGACGACCGGGTTGGCAAGACCGGGGTGGAAGCCGTCTACGAGGCAGAGCTTCGCGGCATCTACGGCACCCGGCAGGTGGAGCGCGACCCGACGGGGCGGATCTTGCGGACGCTTCCCGTCTCGAGCCCGGCGGTGGCCGGCTCATCGCTGGTGCTCACGATCGACGACAAGGAGCAGCGCCTGGCCCAGAAGGCGCTCCAGTGGGGGCTGAGCACGGCCAAGCTGAAGAAGGGCGTCATCATCGTCATGAACCCCCAGACCGGCGAGATCCTGGCGATGGTGAGCCTGCCGACCTACGACGCCAACCTCTTCTCGCGGGGGATCAGCACCAAGCAGTTCCAGAAGCTCCTCAAGAACCCGGCCAAGCCGCTCCTCAACCACGCCATCGGCGAGATCGCGCCTCCGGGCTCCACCTACAAGCTGGTGACCGGGACCGGCGTCCTGGCTGACAAGAAGATCACCGCCTCGACGCGGATCCAGACGAAACCCTACGTGACGGTGGGGCCGGTGAAGTTCTGGGAGTGGAACCGGCGGGGGTTCGGCCGGCTCTCGATCTACGAGGGGTTCGGCCACTCGAGCGACACCTTCTTCTACCAGATGGCCGCCAGGCTCGGCATCGAGCGACTTGCCTTCTGGGGGAAGCAGTACGGCTTCGGTGCCCGGACCGGCATCGACCTCCCGGGCGAGGCCGCCGGGCTCGTCCCGACCAACCGCTGGAAGCAGGCGACCTTCGGCGAGGGCATCTACCTCGGCGAGACCCTCCAGGCCGGCATCGGCCAGGGGTATGACCTCGCCACGCCCATCCAGCTCCTGAACGCGTACGCCGCGCTGGCCAACGGCGGCAAGCTGTACCAGCCCCGGGTCGTGCGCGAGATCGTGGGCCCTGACGGCACGGTGGTCAGGCCGTTCGAGAAGAAGTTGATCCGCAAGATCAAGGCGCCATCCTGGGTGTTCACCACGATGCGGAAGGCGGCGCGGCGAGTGGTGACCATCCGGCACACCTACAATCTCGCTGACCTCCCCATCGTCGTGGCCGGCAAGACAGGCACTGCCGAGTTTGGCCTGCGTGACCGCAATGGCGTGCTCCCGTACCACCACTGGTTCGTGGGATTCGTGCCCAAGAACGCCTGGAGGAAGAACAACCCCGCGGGCGACGTCAGCAGGCCCGACTCGCAGCTGGCCTTCGTGGTCTTCGCCTACGACTCTCGCACGGCCGGCAACACGGCGACGGAGATTGCCAAGTACTACCTCCAGCTCCACTTCGGCATCAAGCACGATTACCGCCTTCCGTACCTCCTCAAGCGCGCCAACTTCTACCAGGGGCGGACGTGATGTTCATGACAGCGCCAGACTGGCGCGTCCGCCACCTGCTTCGGCTCGCACGGGCGGAAGTCCGCTGATGGGCGTCCTGCGGGTTGAGCGCTCCGAGCCGACCGGCCTGGCCGCCCGGGCGGCCGGCATCAACTGGCACGACTTCGACCTTCAGCTCGTTCTCTACGCTGCCCTGCTCGCCGTGCTCGGTCTGGCCATGGCCTACAGCAACACGGCCGCCGCGGCCGGGGAGGGCGTGGGCGCGCCGTCCACCTTCGCTCGCGGTGTCGCCTGGTTGCTTGTCGCCGGCGTGATCTTCGCGGTCGTGTCGCTCTTCGACTACACGTGGCTGACCTCGTTCTCGTGGCCGATCTACCTGGTCAACCTGGGGCTGCTGGCAGCCTCCCTGCTGCTCGGCGACCCGGACGCGTCGTCGTCGCGCTGGGTGTCGATCCTCGGGTTCCAGTTCCAGTTCAGCGAGCTGGCCAAGATCCTGATGATCATTGTCCTCGCCCGCTACCTGGCCGACCGCGAGACGAAGCTCGACTCGCTCGGCTCGATCCTGGGCGCCTGTCTGCTGGTGCTGCCGGCGTGGGTCCTGGTCATGCTCCAGCCCGACCTCGGGACGTCCCTCGTCTTCTTCGCGATCCTGGCCGGGATGCTGTTCATGGCCGGAGCCCGCCTGCGCTGGCTGGTGCTCCTCGGCGCGACCGCGCTGGCCGCGATCCCACTGGCCTGGACATTCCTGCTCCACGACTACCAGAAGGTGCGGTTCACGAGCTTCCTCGATCCGTCGGCCGACCCACTGGGCGCCGGCTACCAGCTGCTCACCGCCCAGGAGGCTGTCCGTTCCGGCGGGCTGCTCGGCTACGGGATCACCAACGGGGCGCAGAACCAGGCGCAGCTGCTGCCCGTCCAGACGACCGACTTCGTGTTCGCGATCCTGGCCGAGGAGCTCGGGTTCGTCGGTTGCCTCGTCGTGTTCCTGCTGTTCGTCGCCCTGCTGTGGCGGATCCTGCTCGCGGCATGGCGCTCGCGCGACACGCTCGGCCTGCTGTTCGGCGCGGGGCTCGCCTCGATGATCCTGTTTCAGCTGGCCGTGAACGTCGGCATGATCCTGGGCATCATGCCGATCACCGGCATCCCCCTGCCCTTCATCACCCATGGCGGGTCGTCGCTGGTCAGCATCGCCCTGGGCCTCGGGATCATCCAGAGCATCAACGTCCGCCGCCGTCGGCCGGAATGGTGACGGGTCACCGCAGGACGCCCTCACGCGGCTGATACGCCCGCGATGTGGACGTAGAGCCAACCCTCCCCGCCGGAGCCCTGGACTCAGGACCCAACTGGTGCATGCCCCGGTGGGCGAGCGGCCCGGGCCGGTCGCCGGGTTCCAGTGATGCCAGTCGCGGTCGCCGCCCGGCGGCGGGTCGACCGGGCCGACACCGACGGGGTGAGCGGATGGTCGCAGGCGGGGAATGAGGCCGCGATGCCGCCCGATCTCCCCCGGCGCGTGGTGGGCGGCACGGCGACGATGCGGCACGAGCCGGTATCGTTGGGATCGGACGCGCCACCGCAGCTGAGCGTCGCCGGCAGTCGGCCGGGGGTTCTCGTGATCGGAGGCGGGATGCTAGCGATCGGCCCACACGGCATCTCCCCGGCGTCGGCGCCGGGCGCTGGCACGGGGGAGCTCGAGGTCATCCTCGGCCTCTTCATCCTCCTCCTCGCCGCGAAGGTGGGCGAGGAGGTCTTCCGGCGCCTCGGCCAACCGGGTGTCGTCGGGGAACTCCTCGGCGGTTTCGTGGTCGGTCCGAACGCACTTGCGCTCGTCACGCCCGGCGAGACGGCCACGATCCTCGGCGGGATTGGCGTCGTCATCCTGCTCTTCGCCGTGGGACTCGAGACACGGACCGACGACATGCTCCGGGTTGGCCGGCCGGCGTTGCTCACCGCCGTCCTCGGGGTCGTCCTGCCGGTCGCCGCCGGGATCGGCTACGGCCTCCTCGTGGGCGAGTCCAGCCTCACCGCCATGTTCGTCGGTCTGGCCCTCGCGGCGACGAGCATCGGGGTCACCAGCCGGGTGCTTGCCGACCTGGGCGTCGTGGAGCGCCGCTTCGCCCGGGTGATCGTGGGGGCGGCCGTGATCGACGACGTGCTCGCCCTCGTCCTGATCGGGATCGTGTCGGGGGTGGCGAGGGGCGACCTCGGTGTCGCCACCCTGATGCTGGTCGTGGCGGCGGTGGGCTACGTAGGCGTCGGCTTCGCGGCCGCGCGCCGGGCCCGCGGCCTGCCGCGCGAGGTCTTCACCTGGCCGCTGTTCGCCGACACGCCGCTCGTCCCGGCGTTTCTGCTCATGCTCGGCATGGCCATCCTCGCCCTGTGGATCGGCCTCGCCGCCATCATCGGGGCGTTCGTGGCCGGGCTGATCGTCGCCGAGACCGAGGCCCAGGACGAGCTGGAGCATGAGATCCGCCCGCTGGCATCGATCTTCACCCCGTTCTTCTTCGCCGTCACCGGCGCCCAGATCGATCTGGCGGCGCTGCTCAAGCCGGAGTTGGCCATCGCGGCGGTCATCCTGGCCGGCCTGGCGATCGTCACCAAGGTGCTCGGCGGGTACCTGGGTGCCCTGAGCCTCGGCCGCCGGGCTGCGCTGGCGGTCGGCGTCGGCATGTCCCCGAGGGGCGAGGTCGGGATCGTCGTCGTTCAGCTCGGACTGACTCTCGGCCTTCTCTCCACCGACATGTTCAGCACGGTGCTCGTGGCTGTCGTCCTGACCACGATCGCCGCGCCGATCATGCTCGGCCTGGTGATCCCCCGCGTCGATGCCGAGGAGGCGGCCGTGGACGTGGTCGACGCCCGGTCCCCCGACACCGGGACGCTGCCCGACGCGGGGACTCCGCCTGCGGGGCCAGCGTCGGGCAGGCCGCGCCACGGCGCATCGCCGGCGCTCGGGCCGCCGGCCCGAGCGATCCCCGCCGATGGATCGCCGGCGGACCGCGGCCCGGAGCAGCCGTGAACGGCGAGCCCGGGGCACCTCGCCAGCGCTGGCGCCTCGTCGTGGGCCTGCCC
>JAGDMV010000057.1 GCA_017860675.1 Chloroflexota bacterium | reverse complement strand
TGGCAGATCTTCTGGCTGGTGATCATGCCCCTGTCACGGCCGATCATCGTCTCGGCGGCCCTGCTCCAGGCCCTCTTCGCCTGGAACGAGTTCGTCTTCGCCCTTGCCTTCATCAACGACACCAGCCTCAAGACGCTGCCGGTTGGCCTGCAGCAGATGCAGGGCCGGGTCCTGTCCGACTGGCCGGTCCTGTTCGCGGCGTTGACGCTCGCGTCGATCCCGATGATCGTCGTCTTCCTCGGCGGCCAGCGCCAGTTCATCCGGGGCCTCTCCGAGGGCTTCGGCAAGTAGTGGTCCCGCCGGCGCACGGGCGCACGCGCGGTCGGGCAGGCCCGGGCATTGGTGTGCGATGACAAAGCGCCAGCGGGCGAACAGCGCACCGACGATCCACGACGTGGCGGCGGCCGCGGGCGTCTCGCGGGCGACCGCCGCCCGGGCCCTCGGCGGCTACGGCCCGGTCAGCGACGACGCGCGCGCCAGGGTGATGTCCGCCGCCGACCGGCTCGGCTACCGCCCGAACCGGCTCGCCCGGAGCATGATCACCGGGACGACCCACACGCTGGGCGTCGTCATCGCCGACATCCAGCTGGCGTTCTTCGCCCAGGCCGTCCGCGGCATCAGCGACGCGGCCCGCGCCCAGGAGTTCGAGGTCATCCTGGCGAACACCGACGAGGATCGCGCAAAGGAGCTGGCCGCGGTCGACGTCCTGATCGACAAGCGGGTTGACGGGCTCATCGTCGCCCCGGCCGACTCGGCCCAGACCGCACACCTGGCAGAGGCCCAGCGGCGCGGGATCCCCGTCGTCCTCATCGATCGCGGCGCGCCGGGCCTCCGCTGCGACGTCGTGGCGGTGGACAACCAGCGCGCCGCCCGGAACGCCGTGAACCACCTCATCCGGCTGGGACACCGGCGGATCGCGATCGTGACCGAGGCATCCACCGCGCTGTCAGCCGCCGAGATCGGCCGGGCGCATCTGCCGCCGGCCGGCCAGATGACGAGCGTCCTCCGCCAGGCAGGCTGGGCGGCGGCCCTACGCGGCGCCGGGCTGCCGGTCACCGACGAACTCATCCGGACGGCCCGGTACGACCGCGACGATGCCCGCGCCGCGACCGCAGCGGCGATTGCCGGGGCCGACCGTCCCACGGCGATCCTGACCACCGACGAGACGATGACCCTCGGCGCCCTCGAGGCGATCCTCGAAGCCGGCCTGGACATCCCGGGCGACATCTCGCTGGTCGGCTTCGACGACTCTCCCTGGACGACGGTCGTTCGCCCGCCGCTCACTGTCATCGCCCAGCCGGTCTACGAGCTTGGCGCGATGGCCGCGCGCCGGCTCCTCGCGCGGGTGGCGGGCGACGATAGCCCACCCGGGCCCGTGTTCCTCGACACGAGCTTCATTCTGCGGGGCTCAACGGGACGGGCGCCCGAGGGCTGATCCGCGGCGTCGGGGGGCGGCTGCGCGCACGGCTGGACCTGGCCGCGACCAGGAGCGAGGCAATCCGCGGCCGCGAGCCCACCACTGCCGGGGGTGATCGCCGGCCTCGCCACGGCTCGTCCGAGCCAGCGACGCTGGCTGGTTCGCGACGCGGCCCGGCGCGACCCTGCCGGAACTGCGCGGGGTGGCCCGCCGCTACGGCGCCGGCGTGGTCGAGGCGGCCGGGGTCGCGGATGCGACCGGAGATCCAGATGGCGCCGGCGACGGCGTCTCGCCGGCGAGGATGGCGTCGAACTTCGCCCGGAGCTGATCGAGCGGCAGGGCGCCCGCGTTCCCCTTGGCGTCGCGCTGGATCTCGCCGTTGATGACCAGGGTGGGCGTCGAGTTGACCGTCTGGTCGGCGCCCTGCTTGGTCTCGGCTGCGACCGCGGCGTGCGCCTCGCCCGCGTCGAGGCAGCTCTGCCACGCGTTCACGTCCAGGCCGACGCGCTCGGCGATCGTCTTCAGCCGGTCGCGGGAGAAGGCGCCCTTGTTCTCGCCCCGCTGGTTGGCGAACAGCCAGTCGTGGTAGGCCCAGAACTGGCCCTGCTCCGCGGCGCAGCGGGCCGCAGCAGCCGCGTCCTGCGACTCCTTGGTCGTCGACCTGCTGTCCAGGAAGGCGTAGTCGTGGAACTTGATGTGCGCCTTTCCGGACGCCACGTACTCGTCGACGATGGACGGCTCGATCTCGGTCGCGTAGAGGGCGCAGGCCGGGCACTGGAAGTCGGCCCACACCTCGAGCTTGATCGGCGCGTTGGCGCCGCCGAGCGCCCGGGGGTCGGCTGGATCAACCAGGTCGGCCGCCTTGCTCGTGGCCGGCGGGACGATGACCGCCGTCGGCTTGTTGGTGCCGCCGACCGCCCCCGAGGCGAACAGGACCACCACGACACCGACGACGACCGCGCCGACGGTGAGCCAGACCATCGGCTCCTGCCACCACGGCTTCCGCGCGACGGTCCGCGACGAGGCCAGGCGGGGGTCGCGCCCCGAGGCACCGGCTCGGGCGGCGGCGCGCCGCGCGCGTCGCGAGGGGAGCTGGTTGGGGTCGCCCGTCGGGCGCTTCGTGCTGCTCATGGTCCGCTCGGTTCTGCATGGAAGACGGCGCGGGAGAACTGTGCCGGCCGTCGGCCGGCCGCTCGGGCGCCGGGTACGTCGCGCGTGAGCGTACCCGACTCCGCGCAAACGGGCGTCGGAGGCCCAGCCAGGTCAGGCGCCGGCCGGCGTCGGATCCTCCGAGGGCCGGATCGGCCGGGGCGCCGGCAGGGGCCGCAGGTAGAGCGGCAGGACCACGCCGACGTACGCCAGCCAGGCCACGAGCGTGATCAGCTCGGGGCTGCTGGCGTAGCCGAACAGGGCGCGGAGGATGAGGCCGATCCCGGCGTCGTCGGGCAGCACGGCGCCGAGGTCGAACGCCGCCCGCGTGCCGATCGAAACGAACCCCGCTTCCACCAGCTCGTGGACGGCGTGGCTGACCAGCCCGGCGGCCACGAACACCAGAAGGACCCCGGTCCAGCGGAGGAAGCGGCCGAGGTCCAGCCGCCGGCTTCCGCGGTAGAAGGCGACGCCGATGGCGATCGCCACGAGCAACCCGCCGATCGCACCAATGAGCACGGCCAGGGGCGCATCCGCTCCCGCGTCCCCGCCGGCGATCGCCGTGGCCTGCGCCGACAGGAAGAGGGCGGTCTCCAGCCCCTCGCGGATGACGGCGCTGAAGGCCAGCAGTGCGAGGCCCCAGGCCGTGCCGTCGGTGTGCACCCGGTCGACCGCCCCGTGGAGCGCCCCGCGCACGCCGGACGCCTGGCGGCGCATCCAGAAGAGCATCCACGTCACCACCGACGCCGCGACCAGCATGACCGCCGCCTCGAACAGCTGCTCCCATGGCTCGGCCAGGCCCCCCGCGGCCAGGTAGAGCGAGACCCCCGCGACCGCCGAGGCGGCCACGGCCGCGCTCGTCCCGAGCCAGATCTTCGGGAAGTGGCGGGCGTTGCCGGTGCGGGCCAGGTAGGCGCAGACGATGGCGACCAGCAGGGCGGCCTCAACCCCTTCGCGCAGGCCGACGAGGAAGCCGCTGGCAAGGGCGCCGGGATCGAGCACGTGGAGCTCCTCCGGGGGGGACGCGCGGCCCAGGTGACGTCCGGGGCCGTCGCCATGTTTGGCCGGTCGCCGGGCCCGCCAGCCTAGAGCGGGGGCGCCGAATCGTCAAGCGGCCTTGTAGTGTCAGATCAAGCCTGCTTGCGCTCAGGGCAGAAAGCGATCGATCGGTGCCAGATGGCACCGATAGCGCGTCATCCAGGGCGCATCTGTGCTGGAACGGCCATCCGCGGGCTTCTCGTCGGTAGTACTTTCGGGCCATCTGCCGGCGGCCTGTGCCGGCATTCGGCATCCCCGCGGCTCGCTCGGGGGGCGATGGGCGACCGCGGCAGTGGAGGCAGCCGAATCGACAGTCTCGGATGGGAGGTCTGATGAGCGGCAGAAGGCTCGTCGCACTCGTGGCCTCGGCGACCCTGCTCGTCGCCCTGCTGCCCGGTGCCGCGCTGGCGGTGCAGTCGGAGCAGGCCAGCGACCAGGGCGTCGGAATCGCCAAGAACGGCATCTACGTCGTGCAGATGATCGAGAAGCCCGTGGTCGCCTATGCCGGCGGCATCAAGGGCTACCCGGCCACGAAACCCGCCGAGGGCGAGAAGATCGACCCGCTGTCGGCCAACGTCGTCAAGTACGCGACGCTCCTCCGGACTCGACACGCGAAGGCGGTCACGGCCGTCGGCGGCAAGAAGCTGTACGACTACGTCTACACGTACAACGGCTTCGCCGCCAGGATGACCCCGGCCCAGGCGCAGAAGATGGCCGCCCGGGCGGGCGTGGTGCTGGTCACGCCGGACGAGATCCACACCATCGACACGTCGTCGACCCCGGCCTTCCTCGGCCTGACAGACGAGAACGGCAATTGGACGTTCCCCGTGAAGGGCGAGAACGTCATCATCGGCGACATCGATTCCGGCATCTGGCCGGAGAGCCTGAGCTTCACCGACCGGATCGACCCGGTCACCGGCGCGTGGGTAACGCGCTCCTGGCCGGACAACAAGCTCGTCTTCCGTCAGATCCCGGGCTGGCATGGCAAGTGCACGCCCGGCGAGCAGTTCGTCGCCTCGATGTGCAACCAGAAGCTGATCGGCGCCCAGTTCTTCAACGCCTCCTGGGGCGGCAACGCAGGCATCAACGCCCAGCGGCCGTGGGAGTTCAACTCGGTCCGCGACTACAACGGCCACGGGAGCCACACCGCCTCCACGGCTGGCGGCAACTACGGCGTCCCCGCGAGCGGCCCGGCCGCGGTCTTCGGGAAGATCAGCGGCATGGCCCCGCGGGCCCGGATCGCCGCCTACAAGGCACTGTGGTCCACGCAGGATGCCTCGACCGCCAGCGGCTCAACCTCCGACCTGGTGGCCGCCATCGACACCGCCGTGCGCGACGGCGTCGACGTCATCACCTACTCGATCAGCGGAACGCGGACGAACTTCCGCGACCCGGCCGAGATCGCCTTCATGTACGCGGCCGACGCCGGCATCTTCGTCGCCACCTCGGCCGGCAACGACGGCCCGGACACGGGCACGGTCGCCCATCCGTCGCCGTGGGTCACCACGGTCGCGGCAGGCACCCACAACCGGAGCGCCCTCGGCACCGTGACTCTCGGGAACGGAGCAACCTACACGGGTCCCTCGACTGCTGCGGCCGAAGTCACCGCGCCGCTCATCAACTCCACCGACGCCGGCCTGCCCGGCGCCAACGCAACGGCGGTCCGTCTGTGCTACGCGGCGATCGACAACGGTGGCGTCGCCGTCCTCGACCCGGCCAAGGTGGCCGGCAAGATCGTCGTCTGCGACCGAGGGACGAACGCCCGCGTCAACAAGAGCCTCGCGGTCGTGGAGGCCGGCGGCGTCGGGATGGTCCTGGTCAACACCAGCGCCGCTCAGTCGCTGAACGCCGACTTCCACTCGGTGCCGACTGTCCACCTCGCGAGCGCCGATCGCGCCCCGGTGATGGCCTACGCCGCCACGGCCGGCGCCACGGCGACGATCTCGCAGTCGTACATGGACTACAACACCCAGGCGCCGTTCACGGCGAGCTTCTCGTCGCGCGGCCCGCTCCAGGCCAGCGGCGACCTGCTCAAGCCGGACCTGATCGCTCCCGGCCAGGACATCCTGGCGGCGGTCAGCCCGGCGAGCGGCGGCGGCCTCAGCTTCAACCTCTACAGCGGCACGTCCATGTCCACCCCGCACGTCGCCGGCGTGGCGGCGCTGCTGATTGACCTCCACCCGGACTGGACGCCGATGATGATCAAGTCGGCCCTGATGACGACGGCCTACGACGTCCTCGACGGGCCGAACATCCACCCGCTGGTGATCTTCCGCCAGGGTGCGGGCCACATCGACCCGGTCAAGGCAATCGATCCGGGTCTCGTGTTCAACTCCGGCTGGAGCGACTGGCTGGGCTTCCTGTGCGGCACCCAGCTCCCGGTCTCCTTCTGCACCGGCTCCGGCATCCCCGTGCTCGACCCGAGCGACTTCAACTCGGCGTCGATCGCGATCGCAGCACTGGCCGGCTCGCAGACCCTCCACCGGACGGTGACGAACGTCGGCGACGCGTCGGCTACGTACACCGCCTCGGTCATAGGCCTCGCAGGCGTCATCGTCGACGTCAGCCCGGCCTCGATCTCGCTGGCGCCCGGCCAGTCCGCAGACGTCGAGGTCACGTTCACCCGGACGACCGCCGCGCTCAACACCTACGTCGGTGGCTACATCGTCTGGGCTGACGGCACCCACCGCGTCCGGATCCCGGTGGAGATCAAGCCGGTCGCCCTCGCGGCCCCGGCCCAGGTCAGCGGCAGCTACAGCGTCACTTTCGGCTACAGCGGCCCGTTCAGCGCGACGGCCCGTGGGCTCGTGCCGGCGCAGACGTTCGCCGGCTCGATCAACACCGGCCAGCAGCTCACCTACGAGGTGGTCGTGCCGGCCGGCGCAACATACGCTCGCTTCTCGCTGTTCGACGCCAACGTGTCGCCGGCGAGTGACCTTGATCTCGTCGTGTACAACGAGGCCGGCACCGTGGTCGGCTCGAGCGGCGGCGGCACCTCGGCGGAGGAGGTCAACCTCCTCAATCCGGCAGCCGGCACGTACACCGTGCTGGTCGACGGCTACGCCACCGCCAACCCCTCCACCTTCACCCTGTTCGCCTGGGTGCTCGGCACCGCCGACGCCGGCAACATGACCGTGACCGCGCCCGCGACCGCCGTGCTCGGCGGGACCGGCACGATCGACCTGACCTTCAGCGGCCTTGCCGCCGCGACCAAGTACCTCGGCTCCGTCGTCTATGGCGGCGCCGCCGGGATGCCGAACCCGACGATCGTCCGCGTCGACGTCCCGTAGCGGGACAGGGCCGCTCCGCCACGAGCGGCCCTGCCACCCCGCCCACGAGGAGGCCCGCCGGCCAGCCGGCGGGCCTCGCGATTCGGTGTCCGGGTGATGACGGGCCTCTCAGCCGAACAGCGCCTCCACCGAGAGGTACCGCTCGCCCGTGTCGTAGGCGAAGGTGAGGATCCGTGCGCCGTCGGGGACCGATGGCAGCAGCTGGGCGACCGCAGCCAGCGACGCGCCCGATGAGACTCCGACCAGGATGCCTTCCTCGCGCGCCGCGCGCCGCGCGTAGGTCATGGCGTCCTCCGGCGCGACCTGGAGGATCCCGTCGAGCAGCTCCGGCCGCATCACCCCGGGGACGAAGCCGGCGCCGATCCCCTGGATCGGGTGGGGCGAGTGGGTCCCGCCCGAGAGCACCGGCGACAGAGTGGGCTCGACGGCGTAGACGCGAAGGCCCGGCCAGCGCGGCTTCAGCGCCTCGGCGCAGCCGGTGATGTGGCCCCCAGTCCCCACCCCGGTGACGAGGTAGTCGAGGCCGTCGGGGAAGTCGCGGGCGATCTCCTCGGCGGTGGTGCGGCGGTGGATGTCCACGTTCGCCGGGTTGTCGAACTGCATCGGCATCCAGGCGCCCGGCGTCTGCTCGACCAGCTCCCGGGCGCGTGCGATCGCCCCCTTCATGCCGAGCTCGCGGGGTGTCAGCTCCAGCTCGGCACCATAGGCGGTCATCAGCTTGCGGCGCTCGATCGAGAACGACTCGGGCATGCACAGGATGAGCCGGTAGCCCTTGACCGCGCAGACGAAGGCCAGGCCGATGCCGGTGTTGCCCGAGGTCGGCTCGACCACGACCGAGCCCGGGCCCAGAGCCCCGCGCGCCTCGGCGTCCTCGACCATCGCCAGCGCGATGCGGTCCTTGATGCTGCCGCCCGGGTTGGCCCGCTCCTGCTTGACCCACACCTCGACCCGCGGGTCGAAGAGCCGGTTGACCCGGACGTGGGGCGTGCCCCCGATCGTCTCGAGAATGGTGGTTGCCTTCACGATGCCCTCCTGGGTCAGATGACGAAGTCCGAGTCCTCGAAGCCGTCGCGGACACGCCGGACGCGGACCTGGCTGGCCTGGTAGACGGTGGAGTTCGGCGGGACCGAGCTGGTGAGGAAGACGTTGCCGCCGACGATCGAGTCGTCGCCGACGACGGTGTCGCCGCCGAGCACGGTGGCGTTGGCATAGAGCACGACCCGGTCGCCGATGGTGGGATGGCGCTTGGCCCCGGCCGCGCTCTTGGCGACGCTGAGGGCGCCGAGGGTGACGCCCTGGTAGAGCTTCACGTCATCTCCGATGACGGTCGTCTCGCCGATCACGATGCCGGTGCCGTGATCGATGCAGAAGGAGCGCCCGATCGAGGCGCCGGGGTGGATGTCGATACCGGTGCGGGTGTGGGCAACCTCGGCGAGGAGCCGCGGCAGGATGGGCACGCCCTGGCGGTGGATCTCGTGGGCGATGCGGTGGATGGCGATGGCGAGGAAGCCCGGGTAGGCGGCGATCACCTCGTCGACCGACTCCGCTGCAGGGTCGCCGGCCCATATGGCGTCGGCGTCAAGCAGGAGCGCGGCGCGGATGTCGGGCAGGGCAGCCCCGACAGCCGTCGCCACGCGGGGCGCCTCGTCGCCCACCAGCGGTTCCGCCAGCTGGCGGAGCTCGTGGCGGACGAGCGTCAGGCGGGCCTGGAGCTCGACCGACGTTGCGTCGCCGTCATCGGACAGCTGGGCGAACAGGAGCCCGAGCAGCGCGTCGCAGAAGGCGGCGACGTCGCGCTTGAGCGGAAGGCCGGTCTCATACCGGCTGCGATCCTTCGCCAGGTCAGCCGCGAACGCGTGCTCGCGGTCGTGGGTGTCGTCCATGAGAGAGTCCTCGGTCGTGGTGGGGAGCGCCGGCCACTCAGCGCTCGCAGGCGGGCCCGGCGAGGCCCGGCGACGGGGACTCCTGGCTGCTCAGCTCGTGACCGCGCGCGCCTCCGTCACCGGCACTCGCCGGCGACAGGCGCAGGTCATACCCTCGGGATGGGGGCGCTGGCGCGTGATCACGTTCGACAGGATAGCGGCACCCGCGGGATGACGCCGTCGAAGCCGCTGGCCACGCACCGGGCCGGTGAGCCCCTGGCGGCCCTCTCATGCAACTGATACTGAGACTCAGTATCATTCGCCGCCATGACCGCCGCGACGACGCTCCTCGCCGCCCTCGAGGGATCGGGTCACCGGACCACCGGTCCGCGCCGGATCGTGGCCGAGCTGGTTGCCGGACAGGATGGAGCCTTCACCGCTGTCGGCCTGGAGAGCGCCGCCCGCGCCGGAGGCGTGCACGTCGGGCGGGCGACCATTTTCCGGGCGATCGAGCTGTTCGAGTCGCTCGGCGTCGTCGAGCGGGTCGACCTGCCCGCCGGCGACCACGCCTACGTTGCCTGCGTGTCCCATCACCATCACCATGTCATCTGCACGACGTGTGGCCGGTCGACCGAGGTCGAGGACGTCGGGATCGAGGCGCTGGCCCGGACGGTCGGTCGCCGCACCGGCTTCCGGGTCGACGAGCACCGCCTGGAGCTGTTCGGGATCTGTCCCGATTGCCAGCGCGTGGCCTCGGGGACCTGAGTGCCATGGGCCGCGGGTCATTCGGGGAACCTTCCGCTCCCCCTCGGCCGCTCGGGCCGGGCGCGATCAGACCCGTCATGGCCGGCCTGCTGGCGGTCGCCGTGGCCGCCTGCTCCACCGGCCCGACGGCTAGCCCGGTGCCAGGGCAGCGGATGATCGTCGTCACCTACGCGGTGCTCGGCGCGCTGGTGAAGGACCTCGTCGGCGACCGGGCGAACGTGGTGGTCCTGATGCCCAACGGCGTCGACCCGCATGAATGGCAGCCGTCGGCGGCCGACATCGAGACCCTCATGCGGGCCGACCTGCTGGTCGAGAACGGCCTCGGCATGGAGGCGGGCCTGACCGATGCCTTCGCGCAGGCGGAGGCAGCCGGGGTGGAGCGCTTCGTCGTCAGCGACCACGTCGCCGTCCGGACGGTGGGCGCCGGCGAGGGGGCCGATCCCTCCGACCCCGACCAGGCTGCCGGGGCGAAGGATCCGCACGTCTGGATGGACCCGCTGACGATGCGCCAGGCGATTCACGCCCTTGCGCCGGTGCTGGAGAAGCTCGGAATCGACGCCGGCGCTCGCGCCGCCGGGTTGGAGGCCGACCTGGAGGCTCTCGACGCCGAGCTGCGCACGATCCTGGCCGCGGTCCCGGATGATCGGCGCAGGCTCGTCACCGGGCACGAGTCGCTCGGCTACTTCGCCGATCGCTACGGCTTCCGCGTGATCGGCTCTATCGTCCCCGGCCTGAGCTCGCAGGCGGAGCCGTCTGCCGGCGACCTGGCGGCGCTCATCCACGAGGTCCGCGCGGCCGGCGTCCCGGCGATCTTCGTG